>NZ_JBEXJK010000460.1:0-6323 GCF_040609095.1 Kitasatospora sp. NPDC004799 | reverse complement strand
GCTGGCTCGAACATGACAGAACCCGTGTGCGAATTGGCTCATGATCGGGCAATTCGTTGCTAAAAAACAGTCAACTGTGGAGGGCCGGGAACTCCCGTACCGTGCCGAGCAGTTCGCGGGTCACCGCGTGGGCGGCCGCGACCGGTTCGCCCTCGCCGACGACCTCGTGGAGGACCGTCTCGGTCTCCGGGCCGTCCGGTGCCGCCATCGGGGCCCAGTCGACGGCGAACAGCGAGTTCCGCCGGCGCCCGGCCGCGTGGCCCGCCGCCTCGACGGGCCGCAGGACGATCTCGTCGATGCTCACCACCGGCAGCCCGGCGGTGTCGGTGATCCGCACCGCGCAGGTGTCCGGCCCGGTCGGGTGCAGCACCACGCGGGCCGTCGCGGCCGACCCGGTGACCGACACACCGGAGAACGAGAAGGGCATCCGCGCCGGGCTGCCGTCGGCGCCGCCGTCCTCGGCCGCGAGGCCGCCGAGGCCCGCGAGCAGGGTCAGCGGCTGGATGGCGGCGTCCAGGAGCGCGGGGTGGACGCGGAAACCGGTGAGCTGCGCCGCATCCGCCGGGAAGCTCACCTCGGCGTGCAGGTCCTCGCCGTGCCGCCGGATGCCGGTGAGCCCCTGGAAGGTCGGCCCGTAGTCGTAGCCGGCGTCGGCGAGCCGGTCGTAGAACGAGCCGATGTCGATCGGCGCGGCCCCGCTGTCGTCCGCCCCGCTGTCGTCCGCCCCGGGCACGGCCGTCCGGTCCGCCCGGTCCGCCCGGGTCGCCCGGTCCGCCGGCGGACTGAGCACGCCGGTCGCGTGGCGGGTCCACTCGTCGGGCTCGGCGGAGGTACGGGAGTGGACGGTGACGGGCCGGCGTCCGGTGTCGTCGGGCGCGCCGACGGTGACCTGCACGTGCACGCCGTCGCGCTCGGACAGCACGAGCGGCGCCTCCAGAACCAGCTCGGACAGGACGGGGCTGGCCGTGTGCTCGCCGGCGTGGACGGCCAGGTCCACGAACGCCATCGCGGGCAGCAGCGTCGAACCGAGGACGGTGTGCTCGGCCAGCCACGGGTGGGCGGACGCGGAGAGCTTCCCGGTCAGGACGACGCCCTGCCCGTCGGGGAGCTTCACCAGGGACCGCAGCAGCGGGTGGTCGGGCGTGTCGAGGCCCTCCGACGGGGTGGTGGGCTGGAGCCAGTAGTGCTGGTGCTGGAAGGCGTACGAGGGCACGCGCACGTCCGACTCGCCCGACGATGTGGCCGCGGGTGGTGTCCAGCGCGCGGCACCGTCCGCCCACAGCCGGCCCAACCCGGCGAACAGCCGGTCCGGAGTGTCACCACCACGGCGCATCAACCCGGTCCCCACGAGCAGTGGATGCGGGCCCACCTCCAGGAACCCCGTCACGCCCTGGTCCGTCAGCCACTCCAGCGCGTCGGCGAACCGGACCGGCTCCCGTACCTGGCGCACCCAGTACCCCGGCTCCCCCATCTCCACCGGCTTTCCCGTCACCGTGGAGACCACCGGGATCACCGGCTCGGCGAACGACAACCCCGCCACCACCCGACCCAACTCCTCCAGCACCGGATCCATCCGCGCCGAATGGAACGCGTGACTCACCGCCAGCCGCCGCACCCGGCGACCACGGCCGCGCCACACCTCACCGACCGCCAGCACCGCGGCCTCGTCCCCCGACACCACCACCGCGTCCGCGCCGTTGACCGCCGCCACCTCGGCCCCCGGCACCAGCGAACCCGCAACCTCCTCCACGGAGGCCTGGAGCGACACCATCGCCCCACCACCGGGCAGGCCCTGCATCAGCCGGCCCCGTGCCCCCACCAGCGCACACGCGTCCGCCAGACCCAGAACCCCCGCCACATGGGCCGCGGCCACTTCGCCGACGGAGTGCCCGACCATGAAGTCCGGCCGCACCCCCAGCCACTCCACCAGCCGGAACAGGGCCACCTCCAGCGCGAACACCGCGCCCTGGGTGAACTCCGTCTCCCCCAACACCCCGTCCGCGTCCTCGAACAGCACCTCCACCGGCAGGCCCAGCAGCCCGCACACCTCGTCCAAAGCCCGGGCGAACACCGGGAACTCCCGGTACAGGCCCCGCCCCATCCCCGCCCACTGACCACCCTGACCGGAGAACACGAACGCCGACCTACCGGCGGAGGCGGTGCCCGTGACGATTCCGGGCTCTCCGTCGATCAGCGTGTCCAGGCCGGCCGGGTCCGTCAGCACGGCACGGTGCGGGAACCGGGCCCGCGCGGCCAGGCCTGCGGCCACCTCGGCCGGTGTGACCTCGGGGTGCTCGGCGAGGAACCCGCGCAGTCTGCGGGCCTGGTCGCGCAGGGCCGCGTCCGACTTGGCCGACAGCAGCCACGGCACCGGGCCCGCGGCCTCGGGAGCGGGCGGCGTCTCCTCGGCCGGTGCCTCCAGGATCACGTGCGCGTTCGTCCCACTGATGCCGAACGCCGAGACGCCGGCACGGCGGGGACGTCCCGTCTCCGGCCACGGCCGGGCCTCGGTGAGCAGCGAGACCTGGCCCGCCGACCAGTCGACATGGGAGGTCGGCGCGTCGACATGCAGCGTCGGCGGCAGTTCGCCGTGCCGCATCGCCATGATCATCTTGATCACGCCCGCCACCCCGGCCGCGGCCTGGGTGTGCCCGATGTTCGACTTCACCGAGCCCAGCCACAGCGGCTCCACCCGGTCCCGGCCGTACGTCGCCAGCAGCGCCTGCGCCTCGATGGGATCGCCGAGGGTGGTGCCGGTGCCATGAGCCTCCACCGCGTCCACCTCGGACGCCGCAAACCCGGCGTTCGCGAGGGCCTGACGGATCACCCGCTCCTGTGACGGACCGTTCGGCGCGGTCAGCCCGTTGGACGCCCCGTCCTGGTTCACCGCGCTTCCCGCGACGACCGCCAGCACCCGGTGACCGTTCCGGCGGGCATCCGACAACCGCTCCAGCAGCACCAAACCGGCGCCCTCACCCCAGGCCGTACCGTCGGCCGCCTCGGCGAACGCCTTCACCCGCCCGTCCGCCGCAAGCCCGCGCTGCCGCGAGAAGTCGATGAAGGCGGCGGGTGTCGCCATCACCGTCACCCCGCCGGCCAGGGCCAGCGAGCACTCCCCCGAGCGCAGTGCCTGCGCCGCCAGGTGAATGGCCACCAGCGAGGACGAGCACGCCGTGTCCACCGACACCGCCGGGCCCTCCAGCCCCAGCAGGTACGACACCCGCCCGGAGGTCACACTCGTCGCCGTGCCGGTGGCCACATAGCCGTCCGCGTCGCGCGAGATCTGGTCCACTCCGCCCGCGTAGCCGGACGCCCAGATGCCGGTGAACACGCCCGTCTGGCTGCCCCGCAAGGACGTCGGGTCGATCCCCGCGTCCTCGAAGGTCTCCCACACCGTCTCCAGCAGCACCCTCTGCTGCGGGTCCATCGCCAACGCCTCACGCGGCGAGATCCCGAAGAACGCGGCATCGAAGCCACCCGCGTCCGCGAGGAAGCCACCCACCCGCGTGTACGAGGTCCCCGGACCGCCGGCCGGATCGTAGAGACGGCCCACGTCCCATCCGCGATCCGACGGGAACTCCCCGATCGCGTCCGCCCCGCCCGACACCAGGCGCCACAACTCCTGCGCCGAACCCACCCCACCGGGGTAACGGGCCCCCAGCCCCACGACCACCACCGGATCGTCCGGCACCGGAACCCCGACCGGCACGGGCGCCACCGTCCGGCGCTCCCGGCCGAGGACCACCTCCCGCAGGTACTCGGCCAGCCGGGCCGGGGTCGGGTGGTCGAAGACCATCGTCGCGGGCAGCCGTACCCCGGCGACCGCGGACAGCCGGTTGCGCAGTTCCACCGCGGTGAGCGAGTCGAAGCCCAGGTCCTTGAAGGCCCGCTCGGCGCTGACGGCCGCGGTGTCGCCGTGGCCGAGGACCGCGGCCGTCTGGCCGAGGAGCAGGTCCAGGACGCGGCTGTGCTGCTCGGTCTCGGGCAGGGCCGCCAGTTCCCTGCCCAGGCCCGGCCGGTCCGTGCGCCGGGCGGGCCTGGTCCGGGTGAGGCGGCTGAGCAGCGGGCGGCCGGTCGCCGCCGACAGGTCGAGGTGGGCGGGGACCAACGCGGGATCGGCCGCGCCCAGGGCCAGGTCGAACAGCGCCAGCGCCTGGTCCGTGGGCATCGGCAGCACACCGGCGCGGGCTAGGCGCCTGCGGTCGGTGTCGGTGAGGTGCTCGGTCAGCCCGCTGTCCTCGGCCCACTGTCCCCAGGCCAGCGACACGCCCGGCAGGCCCAGGGCACGCCGGTGCGCGGCGAGGGCGTCCAGGAAGGCGTTCGCGGCGGCGTAGTTCGCCTGGCCCGGTCCGCCCAGCACCCCGGCGGCGGACGAGAAGAGCACGAACGCGCTCAGGCCGAGGTCCTTCGTCAGCTCGTGCAGGTGCCAGGCGGCGTCGGCCTTGGGCCGCAGCACCCGGTCGATCCGGTCGGGCGTGAGGGATTCGACGACGCCGTCGTCGAGCACCCCGGCCGCGTGCACGACCGCGGTGAGCGGGTGTTCGGCCGGGATCGCGTCCAGGACGGCCGCCAGCGCGTCCCGGTCGGCCACGTCGCAGGCCACCACCTCGGCGTCGAAGTCCACCTCGGCCGCGGTCCTGCTGAGCAGGAGCAGGTGCCGGATGCCGTGCCGCTCGCGCAGGTGCCGGGCGACCAGGCGGCCCAGGGTTCCGGTGCCTCCGGTGATCAGCACGGTGCCGTTCGGGTCGAGCGGGCCGGGTGCCGGGGCCGCGTCGGCCCGTACCAGTCGGGCGGCGTGGGCGGCGCCCTCGCGGACGACGAGCTGCGGTTCGTCCCCCGCGACGAGGACGCGGTCGTCGGTGTCGACGAGCACGAACCGGTCGGGGTGCTCCGCCTGGGCCGCGCGGACCAGGCCCCAGACGACGCTGGACGGCAGGTCGACCGGGTCCAGCCCGACCGCCCCACGGGTCACGACGGCCAGCCGGCCGTCCCCGTCGCGCAGGAAGTCCTGGAGCACGCCCAGCGTCTCGGCGGCGACGGTGTGCGCGGCCGCCACGGGGTCTCCTGCCAGGGGCGTGACGACATGGACGGCCGGGGGCTCGCCGGTGCTCTCGACGGGCACCCAGTCGAGGCGGAAGAGCTGGTCGGTCCCGGCGACCGCCATGCTTGGCGGCCGGTGGCGCACGGTCAGCGCGTCGATCACCGCCAGCGGCCCGGATTCGTCGGCGAGCGCGACCCGGAAGGTGTCGGGGCCGGTGGGCGTGAGGCGGACCCGGGCCGTGGAGCCGGCCTGCCGCATCGACACCCCGGCGAAGGAGAACGGCAGGCGGCCGGCGGCCAGCAGGGTCAGCGGCTGGAGTGCGGCGTCGAGCAGCGCGGGGTGGAGACCGAAGCGGTCGCGGGTGTCGACGGGCAGCGCCACCTCGGCGTGGAGCTCGTCGCCCTGCCGCCGGATCTCGCGTACGCCCGCGAACACCGGCCCGTACTCGTAGCCCTGGGCGGCGAGGGTGTCGTAGAAGTCGGTCAGGTCGACGGGCTCACCGGCCGGCTGCCAGGGCTCGCCGGTGTCGTACGGGTGGGGGCGGTCGCCGGTCGCCAGCGTGCCGGTGGCGTGCCGCAGCCAGCTGCCGCCCGTCCGGGAGTGCACGGTGACGGGGCGTCGGCCCGTCCCGTCCGGGGCGCCGACGGCGACCTGGACCGGCACGGAACCGTCGTCCGGCAGGACCATGGGGGCTTCCAGCACCAGTTCGTCCAGGACGTCGCAGCCGGCCCGCCGTCCGGCGTGCAGGGCGAGTTCGACGAACACGGTGCCGGGCAGCAGCATCCTCCCCAGGACGGCGTGGTCCGCGAGCCAGGGGTGGGTGGCCGTGGAGAGCCGCCCCGTGAGCAGGAGGCTCCGGTCCCCGGCCAGTTCGACGACGGCCCCGAGCAGCGGGTGCCCGGCCGAGTCCAGTCCCGCCGCCGACACGTCGCCCTTCGCGGCGGTGGGGGTCAACCAGTACGGCCGGTGCTGGAAGGCGTACGTCGGCAGCGGGACGTGGCGGGGCTCGCCGGGGAAGAGCGGCGTCCAGTCGACGGCCACGCCCTGGGTGTGCAGGCGCGCCAGGGCGAGGTGGAACTCCTGCCTGCCGCCGCTGCCGCGGCGCAGCGTGCCGGTCGCGACGCCGTCCATCACCGGCACCAGGACGGGGTGCGGGCTGACCTCGACGAAGACGGTGCGGCCGTGGTCGAGCAGCAGCCGGGTGGCCTGGTCGAAGAGCACGGGTTCGCGGAGGTTGCGGTACCAGTAGTCGGCGTCGAGGGCGGAGGTGTCGAGCTCCTCG
>NZ_JBEXJK010000459.1:0-6336 GCF_040609095.1 Kitasatospora sp. NPDC004799 | reverse complement strand
GCACAGCCCCGGCATGGACCCGCTGATCGAGCCGCTGCGCGCGGCCGTCGACAGCATCACCCCGCTGGCGCCGACCGTCCCGTTCCACTCCACGGACTGGCCGACGGTCTTCACCCACAGGTAGGCGTCCACCAGCGGGGTGCCGGTGTCGGCCGTGGGCCGGTTCCCGACGCCGCGGCCGGGCGGGTTGCACCAGGTCTGCGGGTCGCCGGCGTACGTGCCGGGCGGCAGGGTCCAACCGCCCTTCCCGTTGCGGCTGGTGTCCACGACGAAGTGGGCCATGTCGTTGACGGGCGGGTTGCCGACGTTCTGGTCGAACCAGCGGTCGGTCCAGTGCCAGGTGCCGGGGTCGTCCGCGTCGACGGCGTTGCCCGGCTGCCCGTCGTTGGGGGCGGCCGGCGAGTAGTACTGCCCGGCGCACTGCTCGGTGTGCCCGCGCGCGGCCTCCGGGCCCTTGGTGGCGTACCAGAGGCACTTCGACACCCAGGTGCCGTAGTGGTCGGACAGGTCGGTGGCGAAGAAGTTGGACACGTTCAGGGAGAAGCCCTGGGCCCGGTCGCCGCCGGCCTTCAGCAGGCGCTGCGCCGCGGTGCCGACGCTCTGCCAGTGGCTGTTGCCCGCGTCCAGGTAGACCACCGAGCCGGGCTGCCGCTCCAGGACGTCGACCGCGTGGCGGAGGTCGGCGTAGCGTCCGGCGGTGAGCTCACCGGTGGGGTCGCTGGTCGGGGAGCAGTCGGAGGGCAGGTTGGCGAGGGCGTCGGGTTCGAGGACGACCACCGCCTTGCTCCTGCCGATGCCGCGCGCCAGCGCCGAGATCCAGGCCTGGTACTCCGCGTCGGACTGCGCGCCCCCGCTGGAGTACTGGGAGCAGTCCCGCAGCGGCACGTTGTAGGCGACCAGGACGGGGACGGTCCCGGTGCGGGCCGCGCGGCGGACCAGGGCGCGCGCCTTGGCCTCCACCTCGGCGGGCGTGCCGTCGGTGAACCAGGTGGCCTGCGGCCAGCCGGCGAGCTTGGCCATCGCGGTGGCGCCGGCGACGTCGTGGTCCTTCAGGTAGCGCAGGGCCTGCTTCGCGGCGTCGGTGTCCGGGTCCACGAAGAAGCGGGTGCCGGCCGGCAGCGTGTGGCCGGTGTCCTGCTGCCCGGCCTGGGCCGGGGCCGGTGCGGCGAGCACCGTCATCAGCGCGGCCAGCGCGGCCGGGGCGATCAGGCGGGGGATGCGTGCTCTCATCGGCTTTCCTCTTCCGTACCGCGCGGGGCGGGGGTCTGCGGCTCCCGCCCCGTGCGGATGGGCTGTCGATCCACGGTCAGTAGCCGTAGATCATCTTGTAGGCGACCTCGGGCAGGAACTGGCCGGCGGTCGATCCGGCGCCGGTGCCGCAGTTGCCGTCGGACTCGCCGGGGGTCTTGATCCACAGCAGCATCTCGGCGCCGCCCCCGACCCGGGTGGTGGTGCCGATCCGCCGCCCGGCCGGGTTGCACCAGTTGCCGTCGGATCCGTTGCCGTTGCGGCTGGTGTCGACGACGTACGGCTTGGTGAACCCGTACGAGGACTTCAGCGCCGCGCTGACGGCGTTGCCGTACGTGCTGTTCTGGCCGGTGGCGAAGAAGTTCGACACGTTCAGCGAGAAGCCGTGGGCCTCGCCCGCTCCGGCCTCGGCCAGCAGCCGGGCCATCGCGTCGGCGCTCAGCCAGCCGGGGTTGCCCGCGTCCAGGTAGACCCAGGTGTTCGGGGCCTTCACCTTGAACTGGGCGACCGCGTTGCGCAGCATCGCCTTGCGCTCGGCGGCCTGGGTCGGGGTCATGCAGCTCTCGTGTCCGAGCGCGTCGGGTTCCAGGACGACCACCGCCGGCCGGTTGCCGATGCCGCTCGCGAAGGCGGCGATCCAGCTGTCGTACTCGGCGGCGGAGCCCGCGCCGCCGCCGGAGTGGCCGGCGCAGACGTCCCGGTCGGGAATGTTGTACGCCACCATGATCGGCAGCTTCCCGTTGGCCGCCGCGGCGCCGGCGTAGGCACCGGTCGCCGTCCCGATGGTGCCGCTCCAGTTGCCGAACCAGCGCGCCATCGGCACGTCGGCGATCGACGCCTGGATCGCGGCGGCGCGGCCGTCGCCGCGGTTGGCGTCGACCCACTGCCGCGCGGTGGAGTTCGGGTCGACGTAGAAGCCGTTGGTCATGGTGGTGGGGTCGGCGGCGTACGCGGACCCGGGGTCGACCGCGACCAGGAGGGCGGTCAGGGCAGGCGCGATGAGCAGGGCCATGCTTCGTCGCATGGGGCTTCCTCCGCTGTGGGTGGGGTGGGGGAGGTGGAAGCGCTTCCAGTTGCCAGATGATTGGGCGTCCGCACTCCGATGTCAAGGGATGGTCATTCTCTTCCCACCGGCGGTGAGTCGCTGTACTGTCCGAACTGGAAGCGCTTCCAGTCGACACCACGGCGGCGCTATCCTGTGCACTGGCATCCAGACCGAGGTGGACCACGATGACGGACGAACCGACGCGCCGAAGGCCGACGCTGGACGAGGTCGCCGAGCGCGCCGGGGTGTCCCGCACCGCGGCGTCGCGGGTGCTGAACAACGCCCCGAACGTCAGCCGCGGCAAGCGCGACGCCGTCCTGCGCGCCATCAAGGAGCTCGGGTACGTCCGCAACCCGACGGCCCGCGCCCTGGCGACGCGACAGGCCGGGGCGGTGGCCCTGATCATCTCCGGGGAGGACCCGGCGGTGCTGGCCGACCCGTTCTACGGCCAGGTCATCGCGGGCGCCTCGACCGCGCTGGAGGAGACCGACCTGCACCTGGTGCTCTGCCTGGCCACCTCGGCCCGCGGCCAGACCCGGGTGGAGCAGCTCCTGCAGACCCGGGCGGTCGACGGGGTGATGCTGATGTCCCTGCGCGGGGACGATCCGCTGACCTGCCTGGCCCTGGAGGCCGGCGTCCCCGCCGTGTTCGGCGGCAAGCCGCTGCACGGGCAGGTCCCGTACTACGTGGACGTGGACAACGTGCGCGGCGCCCGGCAGGCGACGGACCACCTGATCTCGCTGGGCCGCACCCGGATCGCGACCATCACCGGCCTGCTGGACACCGACGTCGGCCTGGCCCGCCGGCGCGGCTACCAGGAGGCGCTGACGCTGGCGGGCCTGCCCTTCCGCGCGGAGGAGGCCGGCGACTTCACCGAGCGCAGCGGTATGGCCGCGATGGAGGCCCTGCTCGCCCACCACCCGGACCTGGACGCGGTGTTCGCCGCCAACGACAACATGGCGGCCGGCGCCCTCCGGGTGCTCCACCGCGCGGGCCGGACCGTTCCGGCCCGGACCGCCGTGGTCGGCTTCGACGGCCTGACGGTCTCCGAGTTCACCGAACCGCCGCTCACCACGGTCCATCAGCCGATACGGGACATCGGCCGGGAGATGACCCGCATGCTGCTCTCCCTGATCGCGGGCGAGAAGCCGAGCCCGCTGATCCTGCCCACCACGCTGATCCGGCGCGAATCCGCCTGATCCCGCCCACCACGCCGATCCGGCACTCATCCGCCTGATCCTCCGTCACCCCGCCGACCGCACCGGCGCCTCCGCCGTGCGGTGAGCCGCCGTGCCCGCCGCCGGGCCGGCCGCCGGGCCCGGCACCCCGGCGACCAGGCACGATCCACCCCTTGACAGCTCCCACCCGGGAGAGCAAGGCTCCACCCGCCGTCGAATGGGAGCGCTCCCACACCCCTGGAGCCGCCCGCCCTCTGGCCCGGACCCCGGTACGGCGTCCCGCCCACCCGTGCGCATCCCGATCCCCGCAGATCCCCACCCACGCTCCTGGAGAACCGCATGTCCCCGCACCGCCGCACCCGCAGAACCGCCGCCCTCGTCTCCGCCACCGTCGCCGGCGCGCTGCTGGCCACCGGGTGCTCCTCCGCCGGCTCCGGCTCGGACGACCCGAACGCGAAGATCACGCTCAGCGTGGGCGACTTCGGGACCTTCGGCTACAAGGAGGCCGGGCTCTTCGACGAGTACACGAAGGCCCACCCGAACATCACCATCAAGGAGAACACCACCACGCAGGAGGGCGACTACTGGACCTCCGTGCAGACCCGGCTGTCCGGCGGCGGCCTCGACGACATCCAGGCGCTGGAGGTGAGCCGGATCGCCCTGGCCACCTCCGACCAGCTCAGCGGGGCGTTCACCGACCTGTCGAAGGCCCCGGGTGTCGACAAGGACGCCTACCTGCCGTGGAAGTGGCAGCAGGCGACCAACGCCCAGGGCAAGACCGTCGGCCTCGGCACGGACGTCGGCCCGATGGCGATCTGCTACCGCCAGGACCTCTTCCAGGCGGCCGGCCTGCCCACCGACCCCGCCGCGGTCAGCGCCCTGTGGGCCGGCGACTGGGCGAAGTACGTCGAGGCGGGCCGCCGGTACCAGGCCAAGGCGCCCCAGGGCACCTTCTTCATGGACACCGCCTCCGGCCTGTACAACGGCGTGGTCTCCTCCAGCACGGAGCAGTACTACCGCAAGGGCAAGATGGCGTACCAGGACTCCGCCGGCGTCCTGAAGGGCTGGAAGCTGGCCTCCGAGGCGGTCGAGGCCGGGATCACCCAGGGGCTCAAGGAGTTCGACACCCCCTGGCAGACGGCCTTCTCCAACTCCACCTTCGCCACCACCGCCTGCCCGTCCTGGCAGCAGGCCAACATCGAGAAGTTCTCCGGGCCCGGCAACGCCGGGAAGTGGAACATCGCACAGGCTCCCGCCGCGGGCAACTGGGGCGGCTCCTTCCTGGCGGTGCCGGCCTCCGGCAAGCACGTCAAGCAGGCCCAGGAGCTGGCCGTCTGGCTCACCGCGCCCGAGCAGCAGGCCAAGGTCTTCCAGAAGGCCGGCAACATCCCCGCCAACCAGAAGGCGTACACGCTCCCGGGCGTCACGGACTTCACCAACCCGTACATCGGCCCGAACGCCCCGACCGGGCAGATCTTCTCCGCCGCGGCGAAGGCGATCAACCCGGCCGAGACCGGCCCGCAGCACGGCAACCTGCACGGGGCGTTCAGCAACGGCGTGCTGCTGATGGAGCAGAACCACAAGAGCTCCGAGGAGGCCTGGGCCGCCACCCTCAAGCAGATCGCGAGCAGCGTCCAGTAGCCGCACCCGCCGCCGTACGGGCCGCGCGGTCCCCTGCGCCTCCCCGCGGCCCGTACGGCCCCGCTCCCCCGGCACGTCCAAGCCCGCCCGGAACCACCCGACGACCCACCCGGCCGTCGAATCGGCACGGAGGAAACCCTGTGGCCACCCCTACCCGCACCCACCCCAGCGGCCCGGCGGGCGCACCGCCCACGCGCCCGCCCGCCACCCGGACCGGCCTGCGCGGCCGGCTGCACCGCTGGGACCGCACCGCCTCGCCCTACCTGTTCGTCGCGCCCTTCTTCCTCGTGTTCGCCGTCTTCGGCCTCTTCCCGCTGGTCTACACCGGCTGGCTCTCCCTGCACCAGGTCAGCCTGTACAACGTGGACCAGGCCGACTGGGTCGGGCTGCAGAACTACTGGGACCTGCTGTTCGGCCAGCCGAGCTCGTTCTTCTGGAACGCCCTGCTCAACACCGTCACCCTCGGCGTGCTGTCCACCGTCCCGCAGCTGCTGGCGGCGCTCGGCCTCGCGCACCTGCTCAACTACCGCCTCCCGGCCCGCGGTTTCTTCCGCACCGCGCTGCTCGCGCCCTACGCCACCTCGGTGGCCGCCGCCACCCTGGTCTTCGCGCTGATCTTCAGCCCCGAGGGCGGCATGGCGAACTGGCTGCTGGGCCTGGCCGGATTCGACCCGATCCAGTGGGAGTCCGGCTCCTGGAGCTCGCAGATCGCCATCTCGGTGATCGTCATCTGGCGGTGGACCGGCTACAACGCGCTGATCTACCTCGCCGCCATGCAGGCCATCCCCCGCGACCTCTACGAGGCCGCCGCCCTCGACGGCGCCACCCGCTGGCAGCAGTTCCGCCACGTCACGATCCCCGCGCTGCGCCCGACCATCCTGTTCACGGTCGTCGTCTCCTTCATCGGGGCCACCCAACTCTTCGGCGAGCCCTACCTGTTCGGCGGCCAGAGCGGCCACCAGGGCGGCGCCGACCACCAGTACGAGACCCTCGGCATCCTCATGTACGACACCGGCTTCCACCACAGCATGCTCGGTCGCGCCTCCGCCATCGCCTGGCTGATGTTCGGCCTGCTCCTGCTGGTCGGCCTGGCCAACACCCTCATCGCCCGCCGCCTGCGTTCCGCCAAGTGAGCGGGAAGGACGACATGACCACCATCCCTGCCTCGATGGTCTCCGACAGCGGCACGGTCGAGCCGCCCAAGGACGGCGTCGCGCACGCGGC
>NZ_JBEXJK010000458.1:0-6349 GCF_040609095.1 Kitasatospora sp. NPDC004799 | reverse complement strand
GGGGCGCCTCGATTAACACAACTACGGGGCCCACCTCCCCCCCCCCATTGCTGATTTGGCGCACCCCGCCCGCCTCAGGGGGGGGCCCCTCCGGGGGGGAGCGGCCCGGCCTTCCGTTTCCCGCTAGATGCCCACGTCCCCGGCGTGGGCGAAGCCCTCGCCGCCCTCGACCAGGTCGGTGGCGGTGGCGGCGAGGCCGCCCCAGCCGCCGGCCGCGGTGTCACCGGCGAAGGCGAGGCCGAAGCCCTCCTCGGCCAGGAACGGCTGGTCGGCGGAGGCGACGAGCGCGCCGCCGCCGACCAGGCCGACGTGGGCGAAGGCCGGGGTGGCGGCACCCGCGAGCGCCAGTGCGGCGACGGCGGTCAGCGCGGCCTGGGCCAGCGTGTTCTTCATGGAACTGCCCCTCTCTCTGGGAGCGCCCCCGCGGGCGCTCTGACACGTGATCACATCCGGCGGTCCGGACCGGCGCCCCACGCGCCGGGCCGACCGCCGCTCACCCGTCCGGACCGCGCCGCGGCGGGGCCGGACGGACGCTCTCGTCCGCGAAGCCCGGAGGGCCCGGGAAGGTGTTCCTCCCCGGGCCCTCCGTCCGTGCCGTGCCCCTGGATCAGCCGATCAGGTGCGAGATGCCCGCGTCGCCGGTGGACTGGGTGTTCTGGCCGACGTTGCAGATCTGCTTCGGCTGGTTGTTCAGGACCGGGACCTCGACCGGCACCGCGACGCCGATGACGGCGACGGCGATGTTGTGGATCTCCGGCAGGCAGATGTTCGGGTTGTCCAGAACGTGGCTGTTCGGGCTGCCGTTGCCGGTGGTGCCGGTGTGGTTGGTGCCACCGTTGCCCTGGACGGAGGTGGCGGCGCCGTCGGCGTCGACGATGGCGGAGGCCGAGCCCGCGGACATCGCGAGGGCGGCGGCGGCCAGGCCGGCGGCGGCGAGGGTCTTCTTGATCATTTCTGGTTTTCCTCTCGGGGTGAATCGGGGAGCGATTCGAAGGTGGAACGGGGTGGTGCAGGGAGAGCAGAGCGGCGAGTGATCAGCCGATCAGGTGGGACACGCCGCCGTCGCCCTGGCTCTGGGTGCCCTGGCCGATGGTGCAGTACTGCCGGCCGCCGTTGTTGGCGATCGGGACCTCGACCGGGACGGCCACGCCGAGCACGCCGACGGCGATGTTGTGGATCTCCGGCAGGCAGATGTTCGGGTTGTCCAGGAAGTGGAAGTTCGGGCTGTTGTTCCCGACCGTGCCCGTGAAGTTGGTGCCGCCGTTGCCCTCGATCGAGGCGGCGGCGCCATCCGCGTCACCGATGGCGGACGCGGGCGCGGCGGCACCGGCCAGCGCGGCGACGGCCAGGCCGGCGGCGGCGAAGGACTTCTGGATCATGGCGAGATCCCTCTCTGAAATGCTCTTTGGATTCCGTGCGTACAACGCTGAGAACGCTCAGACCCGGTCTGCAGTCACTGACGTCCAGATCAAAGAACGACGGCACGGAAGGTTACGGGGATTTTTGAAAAGAGTCCCGGAGGCGCGAGGGCGGAGGGAATCCGATCGGATTATTAGCCCGAATCGGTTAACCGCCGCAATCCGTGCTCCCGGTCACTCGTTGAGCAGACTGCTTTCCGGCTGCGCCCCCCGCAGCCCCTTCCCCCGTGATCCCAGTTCGGACAGCAGAACGGTGAAAAGCATGAAGTTCTCCAAGCGGGCCGGCGCGATGCTGCTGGCGGTCGGTGCCGGCGTGCTCGCCTCCCCGGGAGCGGCCTCCGCCGCCACCCCGGTCGGTCTTGACCAGGTCGGCGCCCTGGAGGACGCGCTGGCCACCCAGCAGGTCCCGGCGGACATCCCGCTCGCCCCGCTGGGCAGCCGGCTCACGGCCGGCATCCCGACCTCGCTGCTGATGCCGCCGGTGCCCGGCCCGACCACCAGCTCGGACGGCGCGCTGCTCCCGGAGCAGATCCTTCCCCAGCTGGCCACCGGCAAGGTCGGCCCGAGCGCCAAGGCCGACCTGCCGCTCCCGCTGGTCGACCAGGGCGCCGACCTCGGCAAGGTGCTGCTGGACGCCCCGGCCGCGCCGCTGCACGCCAAGACCCCGGGGCTCACCCTCGGCCAGCCGCTCGCGCTCGCCCGGGACGGCGCCGGCCAGCTCGCCGGTGGGCAGCTGAAGGTGGACGAGATCGACCCGCGTCTGGTCAGCGGGGCGGTGCAGGTGGTCCCCGGCGCCAAGGCCAGCCTCGGCGGCGAGGACAGCCGGCTCTCCCTCACTGACACGGCCGGCGCCCTGGCCGGCACCACCACCACGACCGCCACCACCGTGGTGCAGCAGACCGGCCTGACCGACCTCACCCAGCTCTAGCCGCCCGTTCGGCAGGAGAGCCCGGCACCCCGCCCGCGCGGCGGGATGCCGGGCTCTCCTGCGTCCGGACGCTCAGCCCGGCAGCAGGCCGGTCAGCCCGCCGACCAGCGGGAGGTCCTTGACGCCGCCGCCAGCGCTCAGCGGGCCGGTCAGCGTCCCGGTGCCGATCGCGGGCAGGCCCTGGTCCGGCTGCACGGCCGCGCCGTTGTTGAGGAAGTCGGCCGAGGAGTTCGCCCACGGGTCCAGCCGCAGGCTCTTGATCGGCGCGAGGCCGTAGCCGAGGCCGGTGGTCGTCCCGCCCAGTGCCTGGCCGACGTCGGTCTTGGTCAGCGCGGCCGTGCCGAGCGGGGTCTCGCCCGACCCGGTGGCGGCCTGCGCCGAACCGGCGCCCAGCAGCACCGCGGCACCCACGGCGGCGGCCAGGCCGGCCGCGCTCTTCTTCGAAACCATCGTGATCACCCTTCGGTGGATCGGGGGTCCCGGACGGCTGTCCGGAGATGCCGAACTGCCCCCCGGCCGACTGGTCGGGGGGCAGGACGGCCGGAACACGTGCCGATCGGGATCAGCAGTCCTCGTCGTGCTGCGGGGGCGTCTCCACGTTGACGCAGGTGTTGCCGAACGCCGGGTTCAGCAGGCCGACGATGTTGATGGAGTTGCCGCACAGGTTGATCGGGATGTCCAGCGGGACCTGGATCTGGTTGCCGGAGACGACGCCGGGGGAGTTGGTGGCGACGCCCTCGGCGGTCGAGTTGGCGGCGGCGGAGCCGGCCGCGCCGAGCACCAGGCCGGCGGCGGCGGCGGAGAGGACGGCGGCCTTCTTGATGTTCTGCATGGGGGTTGGATCTCCTCGATCACACGGGTGGAGCGTGCCGCGCCCCGGCGCTGCGGGGCGCGGCACGGGCTCGGGTGAATCAGCGGTCGCCGGTGCGGCGGCCGCCGGTTCAGCCGGCGTTGACGCAGGTGTTGCCGAACGCCGGGTTCAGCAGCGCGATGATGTTGATGGTGTTGCCGCACAGGTTGATCGGGATGTGCACCGGCACCTGGATCTGGTTGCCGGAGAGCACGCCGGGGGAGTTGGCGGCGACGCCCTCGGCGCCGGCGCTGGCGGCCGCACCGCCGGCGGCACCGAGCACCAGACCGCTGGCGGCCAGCGACAGGACGGCGGCCTTCTTGAAGTTGCGCATGTCATTCCTCCGATTTCTGCCCGACGGAAGGGAAATGTCGGGAGTCGGGCGAGCACGAAATACTCACCCGAAGGCTGTAGGGATTTCCGTGAATGTCACTCGGGCGGCGCACACCGGCGTGTTCCGCCCATGGCTCGGGCGTGGCCGTGGCCGCCGTGTCGCGGTGCCTCCCGAAACGATTCCCGCACGGTCGGGAATGGATCGGACGAAGGCGCGACGGACGGAATTCCGGTCAGGCGTTCCGGCAGGGAGCGCCGGACGCCGGGTAGGGGAGGCCCGCCGCGCCGACCGAGCCGCCGGTGGCCGCGCTGCCGACGACGCCGTGGGCGTGCTTGCGCATGGGCGGTACCTCGATTCGTGCGTGGGGGCCGGTGGAGACCGGGTTCCGTCAGGGAGAACGAGGCACCGCGCGGGGGGATACGGTCCGGTCCTCCGATCACCCGAATGCCCGGTCCGCGGCTCCGTTGCGCCGGACGGGTGACACTGCGAGGACCGTCGCAACCGGTCCGGTGGGGTCTCGTTCTAGATGTCGCACTCCCCGTGCATATCTGTCGAACAATCAGGAGGCTCACATGAGCATCAAGAAGACCGCCGCCGTCGGCGCGGCCGTGGTGGGCATCGTGGCCACCGGTGCCGGTACCGCCGTGGCCAGCGCCGGGGCCCAGGGCGTTGCCGCCAACTCCCCCGGCGTCATCTCGGGCAACCAGATCCAGATCCCCGTGCACGTTCCGGTGAACGTCTGCGGCAACACCATCGACATCATCGGTGCGCTGAACCCCGCGTTCGGCAACAAGTGCCTCAACGCGGGCTGATCCACCACCCGGTTCGGCCGGTGCGAGCCGCCGCCGCGCGCTTCCCTCCTGGAGCGCGCGGCGGCGGCTTCTTCGTTCCCCGGGGACGGATCGTCAGTTCCCGGCCGTGTCACGCGCCTTGTTGTGTTACTCGTCAGTTCCTAGAATGCGAGATCTGCTCACCTTTCCTGCTCCTCTCTTGCTCCGCGCCGCTCGGCGCCCCGCCCGGGCGGTCCCCACCCCCGCAAGGAGACGCGTGTGATCAGGTCCCCACTTCCGGCGGCGCGGCGGACGCGTACGGGCGCCTCCCGGTGCGCCGCACTGCTCGCCACCGGAGCCCTCCTCGCCGCCCTCGGCCTGGTCGGCGCCCCCGCCGCCCTGGCCGACCCGGCCCCGGCCGAGCCCGTGGCCGCCCGTCCGGCCGCGATCGTCGCCCTCGGCGACAGCGCCATCTCCGGGGAGGGCGCCGGCACCGACACCAACGACGGCTACTTCCCGGAGACGGACAGCCCCACCAACTACTGCCACCGGCACCCCAAGTCGGAGATCTTCGTCACCGACATCCCCGGGGTCACCCCGATCGACCTCGCCTGCTCCGGCGCCCAGACCGGCGACCTGGTCAGCGATCCGGAGCTGGCGAAGATCACCGGCCCCGGCAGCGGCGACTTCGGCGAGCCCAAGCAGGACGTCAGGCTGGCCGAGACGGCGGCCCGGTACGACGTGAAGATGGTCGTCGTCACCATCGGCGCCAACGACGACTTCGACTTCAGCGGCATCATGATGCACTGCCTCGCGCAGTACTTCCCGATCCCCAAGGACCAGGGCTGCCGGGACACCATCGGCAGCGACGAGATCCGCCGGCGGGCCGAGGGCGTCAAGCCCAAGGTGGTCGCGGCCCTCCAGAACATCCGTCAGACCATGCGGAAGGCCGGCTACGCGGACTCCTCGTACCAGCTGGTCTACCAGTCGTACTTCAACCCGATCACCCCGGACATCCGGCGCAACGACTACCTCGGCAAGGTCGCCGACGGCTGCCCGGCCTTCCCCGAGGACCTCGCCTGGGGCCACAACTGGGTGGTGCCGACCCTCAGCGACGCGCTGCGCGGCGCGGCCGAGCAGGTGCCCGGCGTCCGGTACCTGGACCAGCGGCGGGTCGCCTTCGGGCACGAGGTCTGCGCGGAGTGGACGACCTCCCCGTACGAGTACACCAACGGGGACGTCATCAACCTCTCCGAGTGGGTGCGCAACGGCTGCGACTCGCAGATCGGCATCCCCGGGCTGTGCATGAACATGGTCCGCCAGTCGTACCACCTGCGGGTGGCGGGCTACCGCGGCGAGGGCGTCTGCCTCGGCCAGTTCTACGCCCGGCCCGAGCTGGCCCAGGCGTACTGCACGCTCAACCAGCAGAACACCACCTCGATCCAGCCGCTCACGCCCGGACGGCCGTTCGGCGACGTCCCCGAGGACGGCGCCTGGTACCAACTGACCAACGCGGCCAGTGGCAAGGTGCTCGACCTCACCGGCGGCGGCAGCTACGGCGACTCCACCAACGGCCGGCCCGCGATCACCTATCCGGCCACCGGCGGGCTCAACCAGTCCTTCGTCCTGGAGGCCAAGGCCGGGGGCAGCTACGAGCTCGACTTCAGCGGCAACCGGGACATGTGCCTGGACGCCAACGCCGCCTCCACCGCCCCCGGCACCCGGATCCAGCAGTGGGGCTGCACCGGCGGCGGCAACCAGCACTGGGTGTTCAAGCCGGCCGGTGACGGCCGCTACCGGATCGCCGACTCCCAGGACCAGGGCAAGGTCCTGGCCGCCGGCGGCACCCTCGACGCCAAGGGCAACCCGTACGTCGAACTCGCCACCGACACCGGCGCCGCCAACCAGCTCTGGCAGCTCACCAAGCTCGGCATCGTCTACGTGAAGGGCTGATCCACCGCCCGCTCCCGCGCCGTCGCCGCCCCGACCCGGCGGCGGCGGCCCTGTGGGGGCCCGGCCGGGCGGGGACCAGCGACCCGCAGATCGGGA
>NZ_JBEXJK010000457.1:0-6351 GCF_040609095.1 Kitasatospora sp. NPDC004799 | reverse complement strand
GTCGCCCTGATCACCGACGCCATGGGCGCGGCCGGCATGGGCGACGGCCTCTACCCCCTCGGCCCGCTCCAGGTCGAGGTCAAGGACGGCGTGGCCCGGCTGGTCGAGGGCGGCGCGATCGCCGGCTCCACCCTCACCCTGGACGTGGCGTTCAAGCGCTCGGTCACCGTCAACGGGCTCAGCCTGAACCAGGCCATCGAGTCGCTGTCCGCCACCCCGGCCCGGCTGCTCGGCCTGAGCGACTCGATCGGCTCCCTGGAGGCCGGCAAGCGCGCCGACCTGGTCGTGCTCGACTCGCAGAGCTACGACCTGGTCGCCGTGATGCGCCGCGGCCGCTGGGTGCTCGGCGGCGAGACCTTCTCCACCGTCAAACCCGCCTGAGCGACGGCGACGGCCGCCCCTCCCCCAGCGGGGACGGGCGGCCGTGGCATGTCGTGGGCGGGCGGGCTCAGCTGCCCGGCTCGATGGTGATCTGGTCGATCAGGACCGGCCCGCCGGGCACCGTGAAGGTCACCGAGTTCGATCCGGCCTGGAACTGGGGCGATATCCAGGTGGTGTACCAGGCGGACGTCTGGTCCTTGGGGGGCGGCCCGTAGATCTTGTAGGTCACCCCGCTCGGCCAGTCCTTGCCGTTCACCACGGCCGCGCCCTTGAACTCCGCGCCCGAGTAGTTGTAGTGCACGGTCAGCTTGTACGTCCCGGCCGTGGCGATGTCACCGGTCCAGGTCACCGAGCCGCCCGGCTGGAGCGTCAGGTAGCTGCCGTCGGCCGACTTGGCGCCCTTGACGCTGTTGCCGGACGGCGCGCTCTGCGCCTGGAGCTGGCCCGCGTCCACGGTCGACGGACCGGCGATCGGAGTGGCGGTCGCCGAGGGGGCGGTGCTCGCCGTCGTGGCCGTCGGGACCGGGGTGGTGGGGGCGGGCGGAGCGGCACTGGTGGTGCCGCCCTTGGCGTTCTTGTCGCCGTCCGGGTCCCCCGTGGAGAGGGCTATGCCGGCGCCGATCGCTATCGCCGCGACCACGGCGACCGCACCGATCACCGCGCCCTTGCTCCGGCCGCTGCTGCGGGGCTCCTCCCCCGGCTGCGGCCGGGAGTGCTCCGCGTAGCGGGTCTGCTGGGCGGGCCCAGCACCGTACTCGGGCTGCTGCGGCTGACCGCCGTACGGGGCCTGCGGCTGACCGCCCGGGTACCCCTGCGGCGGCATGCCCTGCTGGCCGTACGGCTGCTGCGGCTGTTGCTGCTGCGCCCGCTGCGGCCCCCCTTGCTGGTAGTGCTGGCCGTACTGCGCGCGCCCGACCTCCATCGGGCGGCTGTACGGCGTGCGCGGCACGCCCTGCTGCGGCTCGGCCGGCTGCCCGGTGGAACCGTCGGCCGGGCGGTAGAGGTAGCCGAACGGGTCGTCGTCCTGCGGGGCACCGCCCCCCTGGCCCTCGGGCACTCCGTTGCTGCCGGCGGTCGTCACGGTGGTCTGCTCCCCCATCCGGTGCGCCGCCGGCTGCGGGCGGCGCAGATCATGGACGCTGTCGTACCGGGAACCCTACCTGTCGTACCTGACAGCCGGAAAAGACCCCTTGACAACTCACGGGTAACCCGGCCGGACCAGGGCGGACCCGGTCCCGGGGCGCTCCGCCGGCCTGCCGGACCCGGCTGCCGGACCCGGGTGCCCGACCCGGGTGCCCGACCCGACGCGCTCAGCCCGCGCGCCGGTGCGAGCGCTCGCCGCGCGCCCCGCGCACCGCCCCGCCCCGGGCCCGCTTCTCGTCGTACATCCGCTCGTCCGCGGTCTGCAGGACCTCCTCGATGCTCATCCCGCAGCCGGCCCAGCCGACCCCGAGGCTCACCCCCACCCGCATCGCCCGTCCGTCGATCCGCATCGGCGGGATGATGGCGCCCCGCAGCCGGTGGGCGAGGTCCTTGGCCTCCTCCCGGCCGATCCCGTCGGCCAGCACCACGAACTCGTCACCGCCGAGCCGGGCCACCGTGTCGCCGTCCCGGACCGCCTGGCTGAGCCGCCGGGCGACCTCGACCAGCACCGCGTCGCCCGCGTTGTGGCCGAACCGGTCGTTGATCGACTTGAAGCCGTCCAGGTCGCAGAAGAGCACCGCGAGCCCCTTGTCCGCCGCCGCGCCGCCGGAGCGGAACGGCGCCGACCAGGCCTCGCCGCCCGGCCCGTACTCGGCCGGGACCACCGCGTGCACGTGCTCCCCGTACCCCGGGCCGAGTCCGCTCGGCAGGGCCTCCGGCAGCCCGTAGCCGTGCACCGGCCCGGCGTACGGGTCCGTGCCCTCCAGCCCTCCGTGCGCGGCGTAGGGGTCGGTCGGGTAGCCGTACGGCTGCGGGTAGGCCGCCTCGACCTGGCCGGCGGCGGCGCCGACCGGCTGCGGCTGGGCGCAGAGCCGGCGGGCCAGCCGGGCCTTGAGCTCGGCGCCGTTCGGCAGCCCGGTGAGCGCGTCGTGGCTGGCCCGGTGGGCGAGCTGGAACTCGTGCCGCTTGCGGTCCTCGATGTCCTCGACGTGGGTGAGCAGGAAGCTCGGCCCCTCGGCCGCGTCCGCGACGATCGAGTTGCGCAGGCAGACCCACTGGTAGCCGCCGTCCCGCCGGGACAGCCGCAGCTCGGCGCGGCCGCTCTCGGCGCTGGTGCGCTCCAGCAGCGCCCGGTCCTCGGGGTGCACCAGGTCGGCGAAGCTCTGCTGGCGCAGCACCGCCCGGGGCCGGCCGAGCAGCCGACAGAGCGCGTCGTTCACCCTGGTCAGCTGGCCGCGCCCGACGCCGTGCAGCTCGGTGATCGCCATCCCGCTGGGGGCGTACTCGAAGGCCTGGCGGAAGCTCTCCTCGCTGGCCCGCAGCGCCTGCTGCTCCTTCTCCAGGCGGGCCAGCGCGCGCTGCATCTCGGCCCGCAGCCGGGCGTTGCCGATCGCGATGGAGGCCTGCAGCGAGAACATCTCCAGGGCCTCGCGGGTCCACGCCCCGGGCCGCTTGCCGCTGCGCGGGCGGTCCACCGAGAGGACGCCCAGGAGGTCGCCGCCGGCGCTGTACATCGGGGCGAGCAGCCCGTCGGCGGGGTGCCAGTCGTTGGCGTACACCGGCAGCGGTCCGTCCCCGATCCAGCGCGGGATGTCGCTGGCGACGGCCCAGCCGCGGTCGTACGGGAGGAAGCGCAGGGTGCCCCAGTGGTCGCTGACGCCGAGCAGCCGGTCCCAGGACTCCCGGGAGCCGACCTGGCCGAGCAGCACGGAGGGGCCGCCCATCGGGCTCTCCTCCAGCTCCCAGACGGCCGCCACCACGAGGTCGCCGTCCGGCCGGACCAGGCTGACCGCGGCGGCGTCGAAGCCGAGCCCGTGCACCGCGCCTTCGACAACGGCCTGGAGCGTGCCAGCGAGGCTGCGGGCAGCGTTGAGGTCCGCCACGACCCGGTGCAAGGTGCGGAGGGTCGCGAGACGGACGTACGGCTCCGACTCGGCTTCCATGCGGGGGCTCCCCGGCTGCTTCGGATAGTTCTTGATTGGTTATCGTCCGATTGCCAGAAGAACTGAATCACAGGGAGCACAGCGCTCGGCACGCTCGGTCAGCAATAGGTCATCACTTGTGACTTAAATCACACGACACTAATGCACCCTTAATCAGTTCATCTGACCCATAGCGGGACATACAGCGCTAGGGGTACATTTCTCGTGGTCGACCGCATTGGCCTCCGGCTGAAGCCGACGGGGCCCGCGAGTCCGACTCTTCACTCGTGCGGGTGAGTTCGGCCACCCGGGCGCAACCCTTCGGCCGGACCGCCGGTCCTACGACCAAGGCCCGATGCCGTTCCCCCCGGGTGACGACTACCGTGCGGTACGTGTACCCGTCCCCGCAGCCCGAAGCTGCCCCCCACGCCACGCCCGACGAGTTCCGGGCTGCCCTCTCCCAGCTCGCCGCCGGCGTGAGCCTGGTGACCGTCCACGACCCGGAGGACGGCGAGGACGTCGGCATGACCGCCACGTCCTTCCTCTCGGTGTCGCTGGAGCCGCCGCTGGTGCTGATCTCGGTCCGCGAGGACTCCCGGATGGACGAGGTGCTCTCCCGGGTGGACAACTGGGCGGTCTCGGTGCTGACCGAGGGCCAGAAGGCGCTCGGCTCCCGGTTCGCCATGAAGGGCCGGCTCAGCGACCGGCTGCTGTTCGCGGACACCCCGCACCACCGCGGCCCGCGCACCGGCGCCCCGCTGGTCGACGGCGCGCTGGCCACCGTCGAGTGCCGCACCGAGCAGCGGATACCCGCCGGTGACCACACCCTGCTGCTCGGCCGCGTCCTGGAGGCCGTGGTGCCCGACCCCGGCGGCCGCCCGCTGCTCTACTTCCGCGGCGGCTACCGCACCCTGGGCTGAGGCCCGCCGCCGACTACTCGCCGCCCCGCGGCGACCGGCGGCCCTGCTTCAGCTCGGAGCGGTGCCGCTTGTTGTACAGCCGCCGCTCGACCATCCCCCGGCTCGGCCTGGTCGCCCGCCGGGCCTTCGGCGGCGGCGCGCACGCCTCGGTCAGCAGCGCCGACAGCCGGGCCGCGGCCGCCTCCCGGTTGCGCCACTGCGAGCGGAACTCCGAGGCCTGGACCACCAGCACCCGGCCGTCCACCAGCCGACCGGCCAGCCGCTCCAGCGCGCGCTCGCGCCACACCTCGGGCAGCGCCCTGGTCGAGGCCAGGTCGAAGCGCAGCTCGGCCTTGGAGTCGGACGTGTTGACGTGTTGACCGCCGGGACCGGAGGAACGCGAGAAGCGCCAGACGAGCTCGGCGTCGGGGACGACCACCGACCCCCGTACGCGGATGGGCTCGGACATGCGCCCATCATCCCGCGCCCGCCCCGCCCGGTCACGCTGTTATTCGCCCGCTCGCCTCCGGGGCGCTCCGACCCGGTGCCGACGGTCGTCGCTCCAATGCCCCTCGTTCCTCGGGGCCTCCTCGCTCCTCCCTTTCGGCACCGGCGCGCCCCTTCGGCTCGGGGCGGGGTCGCCCGCGTCCGGTTCCTGCTCTGGGCGGGGTCGGCCGTCCGCGTCCGGTTCCTGCGCGGGGTCGGCCGTCCGTGCCCGGTTACCCCCGGGCGCTCGGAGCCCCGACAATGGCGTACGTGATCGAGCTCGGCTACTCCCTCTCCAACCGCTTCCCCGACCCCCCGCAGACGGACTACCGCACCGCGTCCGTCCACGCCCTGCGGTACGACCTGTTCTGCGGCGACGTCTACCTGGACGGCGAGGGCGCGGAGCTGTCCACCGCCTGGGGCTGGGTGCCGGTGCTCGACTTCGCGTGGGCGCTGTGCGACGTCGCCGAGCTCCTGGACCGCGACCCGGACGGCGGCCGGGCCGCCCGGGTGCAGACCGCCGACCTCGACTTCACCCAGAACACCGAGCTGCTGCGCTTCGCCCGCCGCTTCAACTGGGTCGAGGTCACCGCCACCTGGCTGCCGGACGAGCCGCCGGTGGTGGTCCGCCACGCCGAACTGCGGCGCGAGGCACGGGACTTCCTCCAGGACACGCTGGCCGACCTCTTCGACATGCACCCCGACCTGGCCGACAATCCGAACATCTGGACGCTGCAAGGCCGGTTCCGGCGGATCTGACACCCGCTTTGCCCGGGCTTTGCCCTCCGACGGACGCGCGCGAAGAATTCACGACCCCTGCGGAACCAAGCCGCCGGAGTATTGCGTTGTCCCGGAGAAAAGCGAACGAAGCGAACGAAGGGACTGCAATCGTCATGCCAGTGAGCCTCTCCAAGGGTGGCAACGTCTCGCTGACCAAGGAGGCCCCCGGCCTGTCCGCGGTCACCGTCGGCCTGGGTTGGGACGTCCGCACCACGACCGGCGCCGAATTCGACCTCGACGCCAGCGCGATCGTCCTGAACGCGGACGGCAAGGTGCTGTCCAACGCCCACTTCGTCTTCTTCAACAACACCAGCACGCCGGACAGCACCGTCGTGCACACCGGTGACAACCGCACCGGCGAGGGCGCGGGCGACGACGAGGCGATCAACGTCAACCTGGCCGGCCTGCCGGCCGACGCCGTCAAGATCACCTTCCCGGTCACCATCTACGACGGCATCGCCCGCGGCCAGAACTTCGGCCAGGTCCGCAACGCCTACATCCGCGTGGTGAACGCGGCCGGCGGCAGCGAGATCGCCCGCTACGACCTCTCCGAGGACGCCGCCACCGAGACCGCCATGATCTTCGGCGAGCTCTACCGCAACGGCGCCGAGTGGAAGTTCCGCGCCGTCGGCCAGGGCTACGCCTCCGGCCTGGCCGGCATCGCCCAGGACTTCGGCGTCCAGATCTGACGCAGCCGCGCGGAAACACCGCGGCGCGGGAAGTCGGTCCGTCCGACTTCC
>NZ_JBEXJK010000456.1:0-6366 GCF_040609095.1 Kitasatospora sp. NPDC004799 | reverse complement strand
GAGTACACCGCGGACGTCACCGGCGAGACCCCCGGGGCCCCCGCCGACCCCGCCGCGCCCGGCACCGCCGTCGCCGCCTGGGCCACCGCCCGCACCACCGCCCGCCGCCGCACCGCGGCCGCCACCGTCCGGGCCGTCCCCGTCCCGGCGTACGGCGGGGGCGGCGCGACCGCCGTCGGGGGCGCCACCGGCCTCGGCGGGCGCGGCCGGCGCCGCCTCACCCGCCGCGCCCGCGCGCTGGTCCACACCGCCCGCTCCCGCGGGTCCCGGCCGTCCCGCTGAGCGTGGACCCGACCACCCCGCCCCGGAGAAAACCGGTGGCCGCACGCCCGGCTCCGCCGGCACGATCCGGGGGTGACGACGTTGTTCCTGATGGTCGGCCTGCCGGGAGCCGGGAAGACCACGAGGGCCCGGCAGCTCGCGGCGGAGCACGGCGCGCTGCGCCTGACACCCGACGACTGGATGATCCCCCGGTTCGGCACGCCGGAGCCGGACGGGAAGCGCGACGTACTGGAGGGGTGCATGCTCCGGCTCGCCCTGGAGGCGGTCCGGCTGGGCACCGACGTCGTGGTGGACTACGGCTGCTGGTCCCGGGAGGAACGGTCCGCGATCCGCCGGCTGGCGGAGGCCGAGGGCGCGTGCTGCCGGATGGTCTACCTGCCCGTGGACGACGACACCCAGCGCGCCCGGATCGCCCACCGCTGGGCGACCACCCCCGAGGAGAGCTTCCCGATGACGGAGGCCGACATCCTGCACGGGCGGGCGCACTTCGAGGAGCCCGACGCGGCGGAGCTGGCCGGCCGCACGGCGGACGGCCCGCCCCCCCGGCTGGGCGGACTGGCGGCAGTGGGCCGCCCACCGGTGGCCGTCGTTCGCCTGACCCGCACCGACACGCCCTAGACTTCCGGCCATGACCACGCCCGACCCCTCCGCCGCGGACCGGCTCGCCCGGATCGTCCGGCTCTCCTCCGGGAGCTACCTGCTCGTCACCACGTACAAGAAGGACGGCACCGCCGTGCCGACCCCGGTGTGGGTGGTGCGCGACGGGGAGGCGCTCGGTGTCTGGACCGTCGCGGACTCCTGGAAGGTCAAGCGGATCCGCAACCGCGCGGACGTGCTGGTCGGCCCCTGCGACGTCAAGGGCCGCCCGACCGGCGAGCAGTACCCCGCCACCGCCGAGATCCTCGGCCCCGAGCGCACCGCCGCCTACCGCACGCTGCTGCGCCAGAAGTACGGCCTGCTGGGCGTGCTCACCCTGCTCGGCAGCCGGCTGCGGCGCGGCGAGCGCGGGACGGTCGGCATCCGGATCACGCCGGCCGACTGACGGCCCGACGGCGGGCGACCGGCTCCGGTAGCCTCCCGGGATGGTCACCTCCCTTCCCCCCGGCCGCCTCACCACGCGGCTCGTCGACGGGCTCCTCTGCGCCTACACCCCGACCGCCGTGGGCGAGTTGTCCCCCGCCGCGGCCTACCGGCCGGCCGCCGGCGACGAGGTCGTCGGGCACGCCGTCGCCGCCGACCTCCGGCACGCCTACTACACGACGCTCGACGCGGTCGTCGGCGTGACGGCGGACGGCGCGGAGGTCTGGCGGTCGCGGTTCGAGCCGGCGGCGGCCCAGGTCCACGGCCACCGGCCCGGCTGCGCGCTGTCCTCGGACGGACGGGTGGTCTGGGTCTACCGGCCCGACGAGATGGCGGGCCGCGGCCGGCCGGACCAGTGGGTCGCGGTGGACGCCGCGACCGGGGCCGCCCTCGCCCAGGCGGACCTGGACACGGTCGGGCACGGCGCCGTGCAGCGGGCGCACCCGGTGAGCGGCGAGATCCTGCTCAACGTGGGCGAGGGGCAGGACGGCACGATCGTCCACCGCGCGTCGCTGGCCGGCGGCCGGATCGACCTCGTCCGCTACCCCTGGGTCGACCGCTGCCTGATCGACCTCTCGCCCGACGGGCACCGGTTCCTGACCGTCGACCACGAGCAGAACGACCTCGCCGTCCACGCCTTCCCTTCGGGCGAGGTGGAGTTCACCCTGACGGTCGACGACTTCGGGCAGGACCCGGACGCCGTCTTCCTGGAGTGGAGCGGCGGCTACCTGACCGCCGACACCCTCGTCGTCGCCCTCATCGGCGAGACCGAGGACGAGGAGGACTGGTTCCGCCACTACCGCGTCGACGCCCGCTCCGGCCGCGTCCACGGCGAGTTCGACGCCCACGCGGCGGCCCCGGACGACATCCGCCCGCTCGGTGACGGCTCCTGGCTCACCACCGCCGCCTCCGGCCACCCGATCCGCTGGACCGACCGCTAGGGTCTGGCAGGCTTGGCGGGCATGGAACAGAACGAGGCCGTGCCGCCGCCGCTGCTGGTGGTCGACGGTGCGAATGTGGTCGGCTCCGTCCCGGACGGCTGGTGGCGGGACCGGCGGGGTGCCGCCGAGCGGCTGCGGGACGCGCTGGTGCCACTCGCCGCCCGGGGTCTGCCGGAGCTGCCCTGGCCGGTGGAGGTGGTGCTGGTGGTCGAGGGCGCGGCCCGGGGTGTCGCCGGGCTGCCGGAGGTCCGGGTGGTGGAGGCGAGCGGCAGCGGGGACGACCGGATCGTGGAGCTGGTCGGGGCGGCCCGGGCCGAGCACCCGGGGCGGGCCTGCCTGGTGGCCACCGCCGACCGCGAGCTGCGGGCGAGGGTCGGCGCGCTCGGCGCCGCCGTGACCGGGCCGCGTACCGTCCGGCCGTAGCCGGCACCGCCCGTCAGTCCCAGGGCCAGGCGGCGGCGTGGCCGCGCTCCAGCAGCGGGATCAGCGCGAAGGACGCGTCGCCGAGCCCGCCGAAGGTGTAGCGGCGCGGGCCGGGCGGGGTGTGGCCGGTGCCGTAGCCGGCCAGGTTCCAGGTGTAGACCGGGACGTCCTCGGGGACGGGGGCGAACGGGTCGGAGCGCGACCGGTCGTCCTGCTCGTCGGTCACCACGACCACCCGGTCGTGCTCCCGGTAGTGCTTGAGCACGGCGGCGGCCGTCCGGGTGCCGCCCAGGGCGCGGAAGCGTCCCACGGTCTCCAGCACCGACGGGCCCGGTTCGACCGTCCAGCTGCCGCTGCCGAACTGGACCAGGTCGGCCCGCTCGGCCCGCAGGGCCAGGGCGGTGCCGAAGACGGCGGCCGTGTCCGCCCGGTCGAGCCCGGTCCGGGCCGAGGGCTGGTCGAACATCGAGCCCGAGCGGTCCACCAGCACCAGGGTGCGGCCGGGCAGCGCGGGCACCCGGGCCAGCGAGTGGCCGAGGGCGGTCCCCAGCGCCTCGGCCCAGCGCGGCGACCGGGCGGCGCGGTGGGCGGCCAGGTAGCGGAACGGGAACTGCCGGGAGCGCCGCACCTCCTCCGGGTCGGCGATCCGGCGGGCCACCGCCGCGGCCGCCGCGTCGCCGACCCCGGCCTGGTCGAAGTTGCGCAGGTTCCGCACCAGCGCCATCGGCCCCATCGAGGGGATGACGGCCTCCCAGACGGCGGCGTCCAGCGGGCCGTGCAGCCAGCCGGCCAGGGCCTCCCAGGTCATTCCGGCCTCGGCCAGGCGGTCCGCGCCGCCGGGGCCGGTGACCAGCGCGCGGCGGTCGGCCCGCGGGACGGCGAGCAGCGCGTGGTGGCTGGTCAGCAGGCGCTCGCCGGCGGGCGGCAGGGCGCTCTCCGGGTGGTGGCGGCGGTCCAGGGCGTACCGGAACAGCGCGCCCTGCCAGGGCCTGGCCGGGTCGGGCGCGGGGTGGGTCAGCTCCAGGACGTCGCCGAAGCGGAAGCGGTGCGCGGGGGTGTCGTACTTCAGCAGGGCGCGGGCGGTGTAGAGCCGGCGGACGGCGTCACCGATGCCGCGGCGCAGCGGCTGGGGCAGCCGGCGGCCGTACCGGGTGGTCCAGATCTCCAGCAACTCCCCGGGCTCGTCCGGCCGTTGGAGCACCGCGTCGACGGCCTGGCGGGAGTACCCGGCGGCGCCGGCCGCCGCTCGGGCGTGGACGAACGCGGCGGCTCCGGCCACCGCGGCCGTCCTGATCCGGGCCTCGGTGCGCAGCCAGCGGAGCAGCCCGAGGGTCCAGCGCGGGTCGCTCAGGGCGTGCTCGCGGACCAGCCGGAGGTAGCGTTCCTCGCGCTCGGCGGCCGTCTCGTAGAAGGTGTCCCGGCCGAACCGGTGGGAGACGGCGAGGAGGAACAGCTCCGCCTTCGGTTCCCGGACGTAGCCCGATCCGCCCTGGTGGTTGGCGACGCCCCGGCGGCGGACGACCGGGGGCGGTGCCGAGCGCAGGTGCCGGACCTCCGGGACGGGCCACGCGCCGTCGGTGGCGAGCGGGGAGGACACGCCGCGCCTGGTGAGTCCCGGTAGTTCTCGCTGGATCTCGGCCCTGGTGGCGGCCTTGGTCCGGGGGCGGCTGAACCGGGTCATGCAGGTGTCCCCCTGGTGGGTGGTCTCGCTGGGGTGGGGCCGGGTGCGCGGGCACGCCGGGGCGGGCGCCTCCCGGGATCAGAGGTGGCACCGGTGGCACTTTTTTCGTCAGGAAGTAACCGGGGCCGGGGCGCATCGGGAGGCGCCGGTCCGGACGTTACCCGGTGGGGCGACGGCCCGTCATCCGAATTGGGCCCCGTCCCTGCGCGCGGCGACGACGATTTCGGAGCGTACGGGAACCAACCGGAGCGGCCGTCCGACTGCTGGGGCGTGAGTGCGAAATCGCCGGGTGTCCGGCCGTCGAGTGTGCTGGCGGGGTTCCTCCTGCTGCTGGTGGTGGTGTTCGTGGTGGCCTACGGGGTGGGGCGGCAGGTCGGGCCGGTGGCGCCCGGGCTGCGGCCCGCGGACGGGGGCGGCGCGTCGCCCGGGATGGGTGGGCACGACATGGGCGGGATGCGGTGAGCGCGGTCGCGGAGCCCGTGGTCGCCACGGATCTGGCGGTCGGCGGGATGACCTGCGCCGCCTGCGTGGGGCGGGTCGAGAAGCGGCTGGCCAGGCTCGACGGGGTGACGGCCGGGGTGAACCTGGCGACCGGGCGGGCCCGGGTGCTGCACCCCGCCGGGGTGCCGGTCGCCGAGCTGGTGGCGGCGGTCGAGCGGGCGGGCTACACCGCCGAGCCGCTGCCCGCCGGGGCGCCGGTCGGGGTGGCCGAGGAGCCGGACGAGCGGTGGCGGCTGCTGGTCACCGCCCTGCTGGCCGTCCCGGTGCTGGTGCTGTCGATGGTGCCGTCGGCGCAGTTCACCGCCTGGCAGTGGGTCTGCTTCGGGCTCGCCGTCCCGGTGGTGACCTGGGGGTCGGCGGGCTTCCACCGCCGGGCGTGGCAGGGGCTGCGGCACGCGGCGGCGACCATGGACACCCTGGTCAGCCTGGGCATCATCGCCTCCTTCGGCTGGTCGGCGTACGCGCTGTTCCTCGGCGGGGCCGGCGATCCGGACATGCGGATGCCGTTCTCGCTGACCGCCGACGCCGGCGGCACCGCGCACGTGTACCTGGAGGCGGCGGTCGGCGTGCCGCTGTTCGTGCTGGCCGGGCGGCTGCTGGAGGGCCGGGTGCGCCGGCGCAGCGGCTCCGCGCTGCGGGCGCTGGCCGAGCTGGGCGCCAAGCAGGTGTGCCTGCGCGGGGCGGACGGCGAGGAGCGCCTGGTGCCGATCGAACTGCTGCTGCCCGGGCAGGAGTTCGTGGTGCGGCCGGGCGAGCGGGTGGCCACCGACGGGGTGGTGGTGGAGGGCGGTTCGGCGCTCGACCTGAGCCTGCTGACCGGGGAGAGCGTGCCGGTCGAGGTCGGCCCCGGGGACCAGGTGGCGGGCGCGACGGTGAACGTCGGCGGCGCGCTGGTGGTCCGGGCCACGGCGGTCGGCGCGGACACCCAACTGGCCCGGATCACCGCGCTGGTGGCGGAGGCCCAGGCCGGCAAGGCGCGGGCGCAGCGGCTGGCGGACGCGGTGGCCGGGGTGTTCGTGCCCTGCGTGCTGGCGGTCGCGGCGAGCGTGCTGGGCTTCTGGCTGGGGGCGGGCGCCGCCCCGCAGGCGGCGGTGACGGCGGCGGTCGCGGTGCTGGTGGTGGCCTGCCCGTGCGCGCTCGGGCTGGCCACGCCGACGGCGCTGCTGGCGGCGACCGGACGGGGCGCGGAGCTGGGCGTGCTGGTGCGCGGCCCGGAGGTGCTGGAGAGCCTGCGCCGGGTGGACACGGTGGTGATGGACAAGACCGGGACGCTGACCACCGGACGGATGGAGCTGGCCGCCGTCACCACGGCGGACGGCCTCGCCGAGGACGAGGCGCTGCGGCTCGCGGGCGCGGTCGAGCACCGCTCGGAGCACCCGATCGGCCGGGCCGTCGCGGCGGCGGCCCGGAGCGCTGCGGCAGTTCACCGGGTGGGACATCGACGCCCAGCTCGCGGAC
>NZ_JBEXJK010000455.1:0-6382 GCF_040609095.1 Kitasatospora sp. NPDC004799 | reverse complement strand
GGCCCCGGCACCCACTGGCCCCACGTCTTCGCCGTGATGAAGGCCCTCGCCGACCGCTTCGGCGATCACGGCGTACGCCTCGTCGTCGCCTTCAATCGCCGCCTGCGCCGTGCGGGCCAGCTCGCGCCGGGCACCCGCCCGGGTGGGCTGCGGGCCGGGCGGCGGTATCGGCGGCAGGAAGGTCACGTCGGCGACCAGCCCGCGGGCCGCGACCACCCGGGCGAGCGAGGTGAGCAGCCCTTCGTCCCCGATGAAGGCGGGCACGCTGGTCGGCCGCCCGTCCGCCAGCCGGTAGCGGATCGTCACCGGCTGGACGTCGGCACCCGCATCCACCGCCGCCTGGAACAGCGCGGGCCGGAACCGGCCGCTCTCCCGCCCGCACCAGGTCGACCCCTCCGGGAAGACGATCACCGGATGCCCGGAGCGCAGCACCCCGGCCACCGCCGCCACGGTGTCCGGCAGGGTCCGCAGCCGGTCGCGGTCCAGGAAGACGGTGCCGCCCCAGGCGACCAGCGGGCCGAGCACCGGCCACCGCCGGACCTCGGTCTTGGCCAGCGACCGGCCCGGCCGTCCGGCGGCGAGCAGCGGGATGTCCAGCCAGGACACGTGGTTGGCCACCACGAGCACCCCGCCGCCCGCGCCGCGAGCCGGTCCGCCCGCGCCGCGAGCTCGTCCGTCGGCCCCGTGCGCCGCTCCGCCCGCGCCGTGAGCCGGTCCGTCGACGCCGCGAGCCGCTCCGTCGGCCCCGGCGAGGTGGACGGTCACCCCGAGGCTGCGCAGCACCACCCGCGCCCAGAGCCGGACCAGCCGGTCCCGGGCGCGCTCCGGGAACAGCCGGACCGGTGCGCTGAGCACGACCCCCGCCAGCACCGCGGCCAGACAGGCCGTCAGCCGCAGCGCCCGCCGGAGGTGGGAGACCGCCGGCGAGGGGTCGGCCAGGCAGGTCTCGGGCCGGCAGGTCGCCGTGGGCAGCCAGACGCTCATGACGACGCGCCCGAGGCGGGTCCCCCGGACAGGAAGTGCCGCAGGTAGCGCGGGTCGGTGCGCTCCAGCGACAGCAGCACGTACAGGTCGGCGCAGTCGAAGTCCGGGTCGTACGCCGGCTCGCCGCAGACCCAGGCGCCCAGCCGCAGGTAGCCGCGGAGCAGGGCCGGCAGCGCGCCCCGCTCGGCGCGCGCCACCCCGGTGGCGTCCCAGCGGCGGTGCGGGGTGACCCGGTACTCCTCGGGCGCCAGGTGCTTGGCGCTGACGGTGTCCCAGACCCGGGCCGCGGTGGCGCCGCCGTCCGCCAGCTCGATCGAGCAGCAGCCGCCGACCCAGGTGTTGCCGGTGTCGGCCAGGTAGCGCGCGATGCCGCCCCACATCAGGTTGATGACGGCGCCGTTGCCCCGGTGGTCCGGGTGGATGCAGGAGCGCCCGAGTTCGACCAGGCCGGGGCGGACCGGCGCGAGCGCGGAGAGGTCGAACTCGCCGTCGGAGTACAGCCGGCCGGCCCGGCGGGCGGCCTCGGGCCGCAGCAGCCGGTAGGTGCCGACGACGGCGCCCTGCTCGCCCTCGCGGACCAGCAGGTGGTCGCAGTACTCGTCGAACGGGTCGACGTCCAGGCCGGCGACCGGGCTGTGCAGCACGGCGCCCAGCTCGGCGCCGAAGACCTGGTGGCGCAGCTGCTGGGCGGCGCGCACGTCGTCCTCGTCGCGGGCGAGCGAGACGGTGTACGCGGCAGGAGCGGCCGTGGCGGCGGGAGCGGCAGGAGCGGCCGTGGCGGCGGGCCGGGGGCGGGGCGCGGGGACCGCCGGGGCGTCGTGGGTGGGGGCGACTGCGGACGGAGCGTACGTGGGGACGGTGGTCATGGCGGACCCTCCAGGGCAGCACGATCGGCGGTGCCGAGGATCGCCAGGGCACCGTCCCGGTCCGCAGGCGGTTGGGCATGGACGCGAACCGGTCCCCGTATGTCTCTCCGAGTCGGTTGGCATTTATGTTGCCGCCCGGGGGAGCGCAGATGTGCACCTGTTGAATGGGACCACCCGTGGCCCGGTGGCCACCTTCCCGGCACCGGGCGCTCGTCCGCCGGGGGTGGACAACACCCGCCACGGGGGCGTACGGCCGTACCGCACACCCCCCGTGGCGCATCCGCGCGGTCACGCCGCTGGCGTCACCGTCCCGTCGCCGCGGCGCTGTTGCGGCGACGAGCGCGGCGAGCGGCTCAGTACGCCCGCCAGCCCTCCGGGTCGACCCCGCCGGGGACGGCACCCGCCGGGCCGTACGGCTCGCGGGTGTAGACGAAGGAGCCGACGTCCAGGTGGCTGACCGTGCCGTCGGGGTGGCGGACCACCCGCAGGGTCTCGCCCGCGTAGTAGTTCTCCAGCCCGGTCCAGGTGCCGTCCGGCTCGGGCCGGAAGCGCGAGCCCCGGCCGGTGCCGGTGAGCGGGGTGAGCTCCAGCACCCGCCCGGGCCGCAGCCGCAGGGCGGACGGTGCGGCGCCCCAGTACCAGGGGCCGGTGAGCTCCAGCAGCTCCGCGTCCACCTCGGCCAGCGGGCGCCACGGCTCGGGCAGCCGGGGCTCCAACTCGGCGGTGAGCGCGATCAGTTGGGCGGCCAGCGGCGCGGCGCTGAGGCCGTTGGCGGAGTTGGTGGCGTTGGCGAGGGCGTACGCGGCCAGTCCGTCCGCCTCGCTGATCCACAGGCCCGCCGTGAAGCCGGGCATCGAGCCGGTGTGCCCGTACAGCAACCGGCCCTCGTGGCGGCGCAGTTGCAGGCCGAGGCCGTAGCCGCTGGTCCACTCGGAGTCGTCCGGGGCGACGGCCGGGCGGCGCATCTCGGCGACGGTGCCGGCGGACAGCACCTTGTCGTGGCCGGCCGACAGGAAGGCCGCCCAGCGGGCCAGGTCGGCGACGGTGGACCAGAGTTGGCCGGCCGGGCCCATCAGCCCGGTGTCGGCGAGCGGCTCGGGCAGCATGACGTCGGCCCAGGGGTGGACGGCGAAACCGCCGGCGTGCGGGTGCTCGGGCAGCAGCGTGGTGCGGTCCATGCCGAGCGGGGCGAGCACCTCGCGGCGCAGCACCTCGCCCCAGGGCTCGCCGCGCAGCCTCTCCACCAGGGCGCCGAGCAGCGCGTAGCCGGGGTTGGAGTAGTGGTGCACCCGGCCGGCCGGGTGCTTCAGCGGCTTCTCGGCCTCCAGGAGGTCGCCGAGGCCGGGCCGCAGCGAGCCCTCGGTCCGCTCCCACCACGGGCCGGGCGTCTCGGCGGTCAGCCCGGAGGAGTGCGAGAGCAGTTGGGCGACGGTCGCGTCGGCGGCGGGCGTGCCGGGCAGGTGGCGGGCGAGGGGGTCGGCGAGGTCGAGCAGGCCCTCGTCGCGCAGCCGCAGCACCAGGACGGCGACGAAGGTCTTGGTGAGCGAGCCGATCCGGTACTGGACGTCCGGGGTCGGCGCGTGCCCGTCGACCATGCTGCGGGCGCCGCTCCACACCGGCTGCCCGTCGCGCAGCACCCCGGCGACCATCGAGGGCGTGCGCCCCTCGGACTGGGTGACGGCGAGCCGGTGCAGCAGGGCGCGGCGGGTGGCGGGCAGCAGTTCGTGGGGCAGGTCGGTCATGTGGGCATCTGAACTCATCGACATGTGAACGGACATTAGCCCAGCTCAGCCCCGGGGCCGACCGAATAACCCTGCGTGACGCCGCGCCCGGCTCAGTCCGGCAGCGCCGGCAGTTCCGGCCGCTCCAGCCACGCCTCGAAGAGCGGCCCGAGCGGGGCGGCGGTGTACCGGGCGGCGTGCGCCCGCAGGTCGGCGGTGGTGACCACGCCGTGCCGGTTGGCGCTCGCCCAGTCCCGCAGCATCGCGAAGAACGCGTCCTCGCCGAGCGCCCGCCGCAGCGCGTGCACCACCAGCCCGCCGCGCTGGTACAGCCGGTCGTCGAACATCAGCTTCCGGGTCGGGTCGCCGAGCCGCAGGTCCTGCGGCAGCCCGGCCAGCAGCCGGTGCGCGGCGGCGGCGTGCACGGCCGCGCCCGGGCCGCCGGCGTGCTCGGACCAGAGCCACTCCGCGTACTTGGCGAAGCCCTCGTTGAGCCAGATGTGCCGCCAGTCGGCGATCGTGACGCTGTTGCCGAACCACTGGTGGGCCAGCTCGTGGGCGATCAGCCGCTCGCGCTCCCAGCCGCCGCCGAGGTGGTTGGTGCCGAAGGTGGCGAGGCCCTGCGCCTCCACCGGGACGTCCAGCTCCTCGTCCGCGACCACCACCGCGTACTCGCCGAACGGGTACGGGCCGAAGACCTCGCCGAAGTACGCGGCCATCTCCGGCTGCCGGGCGAAGTCCCGGGCGAACGCGGCGGTCAGCCGCTCCGGCACGTAGCCGGTCTGCGGCACCGCCGGGCGCACCGCCAGCGGCACCGGCCGGTAGTGCCCGATCGAGACCGTCACCAGGTAGGTCGGGGTGGGCGCGCTCTGCTCGTACACCCAGGTGGTGCTGGACGCCCGGGTGGTGCGGGTCAGCAGCCGGCCGCTGGCCACCACGGTGAACGGGGACGGCGTGGTGACCGCCAGCTGGTAGGTGGCCTTGTCGGCGGGCCGGTCGTTGCACGGGAACCAGGACGGCGCGCCGACCGGCTGGCTGGCCACCAGCGCGCCCTCGGTCAGCTCCTCCCAGCCCAGGCCGCCCCACGGGCTGCGCACCGGGCGCGGGTTGCCGGTGTAGTGCACCTCGACGGTGAACGCCGCGCCCGGCGCGAGCTCCCTGGCCGGGCGGATCCGCAGCTTGCCGCCGCGGTGGGTGTAGCGGGCGGCCCGGCCGTCGACCAGCACCCGCCCGATCCGGAACTCGGCCAGGTCGAGCGCGAACTCCGCCAGCGCCGCGTCCGCCACCGCGCTCAGCCGGGCCGAGCCGGCCAGCCGGTTGGGCCCGGGCCGGTAGTCCAGCGCCAGCTCGTAGCGGTGCACCCGGTAGCGGTGGTCGCCGCTGTTCGGGAAGTACGGGTCCGGGGCGCCGGCGGCCGCCGGGAGGTGCTTGGGCTTCACGGGGACGTGCGCTTCCTGCGGGCCGGGACGGGGGGACGGGGAGGTGGTCACGACGTGGTCTGCCACGCCTCGATCGGGTTGCCCAGCCACCGCGTGTCGGCGGGGACGGACTCGGCGCGCATCACCAGCGAGGCCGGGCCCAGCGTGCTGCGCGCGCCCACCGTACTGCCGGGCAGCACGATGCCGCCCGGGCCCAGGGTGGCGCCCTCGCGGAGGACCACAGTATCCATCCGCATGATCCGGTCGTGGAAGAGGTGCGTCTGCACCACGCAGCCCCGGTTGACCGTGACCCCGTCGCCGAGGGTGACCAGGTCCGCCTCCGGCAGCCAGTAGCTCTCGCACCAGACGCCGTGCCCGATGTGCGCGCCGAGCGAGCGCAGCCACAGGTTCAGCACCGGGGTGCCCGGCACCGCGCCGACCAGCCACGGCACCGCCAGCATCTCCACGAAGGTGTCCGCCAGCTCGTTGCGCCACACGAAGCCGCTCCACAGCGGGTGCTCCACCGCCCGGAACCGTCCGACCAGCAGCCACTTGGCCGCCGCCGAGACCAGGCAGGCCACCAGGCCGGCCGCCAGCAGCACCGGGCCGGAGAGCAGCGCGGCGGTCAGCGGCGAGCCGGCCGCCAGCCAGGACAGCGCCGCCACGGTCAGCAGGCCCAGCGCCGCCGAGGCCAGCACCGGCACCAGCCGGCCCACCTCGACCAGCCCGCGCGCCCACAGCAGCCGGGCCGGCGGCTCGTAGGTCAGGCTCTGGTCGGCCCGGTCCGCGGAGCGCGGCAGCCGCACCGGCGGCATGCCCAGGTACGAGCCGCCCTTCTTCGCCTTCGCCGGGGTCGCCGACAGCACGCCCACCAGGCCGCGCTTGGGCACCGAACGACCCGGTGCCGTCATCCCCGAGTTGCCGAGGAACGCCCGGTCGCCGACCTTCGCCTCGCCGAGCCGCACCCAGCCGCCGCCCAGCTCGTACGGGGCCATCAGGGTGTCGTCGGCCAGGAACGCGCCGTCGCCGACCGTGGTGAGGCTGGGCAGGGCCAGCACCGTGGACACCTCCGCGCCCCGGCCGACCCGCATCCCGAGGGTGCGCAGCCACAGCGGCGTGACCAGCCCGGCGTAGAGCGGGAACAGCACCTCGCGGGCCCGGTCCATCAGTTGGGTGACGGTCCACGCCTGCCAGCCCACCCGGCCGTGCAGCGGGTGCGTCCCGGGCACCAGGCCGATGCTCAGCAGCCGGACCAGCACCACCAGCTGCGCCGCGTACACCGCGCCGAACGCCAGCGTGGCAGGGAAGCCGGGGCCGACCCGTCTGTTAGCGTTGACATCTCAACACTAGGAAGAGGTTCGTTGATATGTCAACGCCCAATGGGGCCAAGCTC
>NZ_JBEXJK010000454.1:0-6382 GCF_040609095.1 Kitasatospora sp. NPDC004799 | reverse complement strand
CCGGTCCCGTCGCCGCCCCTGTCGCCGGTTCCGTCGCCGGTTCCGTCGTCGGTCCCGTCGGGGTGTCCGTCGTGTCCATTCCTGCCTCCCGGTGTCGCTCGGCCGTTGCCGGACCATTGGAGGAGGCGCGGTGTTGCGAGGACGTCTGCGCAGGCCGATACGTTTTCGATAGGCCCCATCGGGTCCAATGGGGACGAACAGCGGAGACGGGAGAACAGCGCGTGCGGGTCCTGGTGGTGGAGGACGAGATCTACCTCGCGGAGGCGGTCCAGGCCGGCCTGCGGCTGGAGGCGATCGCCTGCGACATCGTCACCGACGGCGACGCGGCGCTGGAGCGCCTGGCCGTGCACAGCTACGACGTCGTCGTCCTCGACCGCGACGTCCCCGGCACCCACGGCGACGAGGTCTGCCGCAGCATCGTCCGCCAGGGCCTCGGCTGCCGGGTGCTGATGCTCACCGCCGCCGCCCGCCTGAACGAGAAGGTCGCCGGCTTCGAACTCGGCGCCGACGACTACCTCACCAAGCCCTTCGACCTCGCCGAACTCGTCGTCCGGCTGCGCTCGCTGGCCCGCCGCCCGGCCCAGGCCGCCCCGCCCGTCCTGGAGTACGCGGGGCTGCGCCTGGACCCCTTCCGCCGCGAGGTCTACCGCGACGGCCGCTACGTCGGCCTGTCCCGCAAGCAGTTCGCCGTCCTGGAGGTCCTGATGGCGGCGCGCGGCGGCGTCATCAGCGCCGAGGAGCTGCTGGAACGCGCCTGGGACGAGAACGCCGACCCGTTCACCAACGCCGTCCGCATCACCATCTCCGGCCTGCGCAAACGCCTCGGCGACCCGTGGGTGATCCAGACCGTGCCGGGGGTGGGCTACCGCCTCGCCGACCCGTCCACCGATCCCTCCACCGGCCCGTCCGCCGGCCCCGGCGCGGAAGGCGCCCTGCGGTGAAGCGTTCCGAGGCGAGGCGCCGCCGGGCCGGCCGCCCGCGCCGCCTGACCGCCCGGATGCGCCTGACCCTCAGCTACACCCTCTTCGCGCTCACCGCCGGCCTGCTCTCCCTCGCCGTGGTCTACGTCGGCATGCGCTACATCCCCAACTACCCGCTCACCTCCTCCAACCCGCGCTACCGCTCCGACGCCCCCTCCCGCCAGGAGATCCTCGAATCCCTGCTCGCCGCCGGCGGCTACGCCCTGGGCCTGCTGACCGCCGTCGGCCTGGTCGGCGGCTGGCTGATCGCCGGCCGGGTGCTGCGCCCGCTGCAGGACATCACCGGCGCCGCGCACCGGGCCGCGAGCGGGGCGCTGGAGCACCGCATCGCCCTCACCGGGCCGCGCGACGAGTTCACCGACCTCTCCGACGCCTTCGACGAGATGCTCGAACGCCTCCAGCGCTCCTTCGAGGCCCAGCAGCGCTTCGCCGCCAACGCCTCCCACGAGCTGCGCACCCCGCTGGCGATCACCCGCACCATGCTCCAGGTCGCCGCCGCCGACCCGGCCGGCCAGGACTGGGGCCGCCTCGTCAGCCGGCTCCAGGACACCAACCAGCGCGGCATCGAGATCAGCGAGGCCCTGCTCCAGCTCGCCGACCTCGGCCACGCCCCGCCCGACCTCGCCCCCACCGACCTCGCCGCCGCCACGCGGGAGGCGCTGGCCGCCGTCCACGACGAGGCCGCCGCCCTCGGCGTCACCCTCACCGCCGACCTCCACCCCGCCCCGACCACCGGCAACCCCGTCCTGCTGCGCCAGGCGGCCGTCAACCTGCTGCACAACGCGCTGCGGCACAACCTGCCCTCCGGCGGGCGGGTCACCGTCGCCACCGGGCCCGACCGGGAGCGGCCCGGCCGGGTGCGCCTCACCGTCACCAACACCGGCCCGAAGCTGACGGCGGAGGCGGTGGCCACCTTCACCGAACCGTTCCTGCGCGGGCGCGGCCGCACCGCCGAGAGCGACCCGGCCCGCCGCGGCCACGGCCTGGGCCTGGCCATCGTCGCCGCCGTCACCGAGGCCCACCACGGCGAGCTCCACCTGGCCCCCGAGCCCTCCGGCGGCCTGCGGGCGACCCTCGTCCTGCCGGGGCCGGGCGGGGACTAGGCTTCGGGGCCCGGGTTCGGGCCGGCCGTGGCGGGCGAGGGGTCGAGGAACCTGTCGAGGTCGAGCGAGCTCCGCAGGTCGGTCCCGGCGGGCTCCGCCAGCGCCGGGGCGGTGCCCAGCGCCGAGTAGCGCACCGTGACGGCCTGGGCCTCGCCGTCCTTCTCGCCGAACGCGCGGAACCGGACGAGCTCCTGTTCGGCGTTGAGCCAGAAGTCGAGGGTGAACGTCTCGCCGCTCTTCCGCAGGGCCGCCTCGACATGGGGGCGGTGCTGCTCGGTGAGGGCGGGGATCCCGCCCAGCACGGTGGCGAGGTCCTCGACGGCGCGGTAGCGGGTGGCCTCGACACCGTCGACCTTCTCGGTCCCGACCCTGCTGAGCCGACCCGACCGGGCCACGGTCAACTGGTTCACCGGGTCCATCGCCAGGCTCAGTTGCGGGTAGAAGGGCCGGCGCCACATGAGGAAGGGCATCTTCGACCAGAAGACCTGCTCTCCCACCGCGGCCGCGGCCTGCTCGGTGGGCCCCGTGTACGCCTCGTTGCCCACGATCCGGAGCCTGAGCCGGGGCGGCTTCGGAGCGTCGGCCAGGTACTCGATCGCGGCCGGGCGGCCCGCCCAGACGGCGAAGCCCGTACCTGGCGCGCTGTCCGGGCCGGCCGGAGCGGACAGGGTGTACCGGCCGCTGCCCGCCTTGCGCATCACCTCGGCCGCTGCCGCCAGTGCCGCCTGGGGATCGGCCTCGGTCGTCTCGGCCGCCTTGCCCGCCGCCGCCCCGCCCGCGGGCGTGCTGCCCGCGGCTGCCGCGCCCGCGGGCGGGGCAGCCGGTGACGGTTCGCCTCCGGCGCCGCCGCAGGCGGTGAGGCCGCCCAGCAGTACGGCCGCCGCGACCGTCACGGCGGCGGCGGAACGCGCCCCTCGCATGGAGACTCCCTGTGAGCCCGAACTTCCCGGATGGTGTCGCGCGGACTCTAGTGGATCACCAGGGCGGCCCGGCACCGGATTTCCGCCGCCGTGCCCGGTCCGACCGCGCGCGCCGTACGGACCCCGTCGCGCCGTAGGGCGCGCGGCCGGTCGGGCGGCGGACGGGTCAGGGCAGGGCGGGCGGGGTGAAGCCGAGGGAGGTCAGGAGCCCGATCGGGCCGCGGTAGTGGGCGGGCAGGTCCCGGTACAGGTCGAGGGCGGCGGCCCAGGAGCGCCGGGCGGCGCCCGGGCGGCCCAGGGCCTGCTGCGCGGCGGCCAGCCCGGCCAGGGAGTTGGCCCGCTGGTCGGTGAACCCGGCGATGCGCCGGCCGACGGCCAGGGAGCGGGCGAAGTGCCGCAGCGCCTCGTCGGGACGTCCGGCGGCGTAGCGGGCGAGGCCGAGGACGTTGCGCAGCGAGCACTCCAGGGCGGTGTCGTGGAGGCCGGGTTCGGGGGCGAGCAGCCGTTCGGCCAGGGCCTGCGCGCTCCCGTGCCGGCCGAGGAAGGCGTGGACCGAGGCCAGGCTGGTCTCGCACAGGCGGATCGTCCAGTGGTCGGCGTCCGGCCCGTCGGCGGGGAGCAGCAGCAGGGCCCGCTGGAAGTGGTCGGCGGCCCCGGCGTAGTCGTGGGAGAAGAAGTGGAGCGTGCCGAGGTTGGCCAGGACCTGCCCCTCGGCGGCCGGGTCGGCGGCGGCGCGGACCAGGCCGAGGGCCTGCTCGTAGTGCTGCCGGGCCCGGCGCAGGTCGCCCACGGTGCTCCAGGCGTGGCCCTGGTCGTTGAGGGTGCGGCCCTCGGCGAGCGGGTCCGCCAGGCGCCGGGCCGCCGCCAGCGCCGTACGGCCCAGGGCGAGGCGTTCGGTGTGCCGGCCGCTGCAGTGGAGGTGGATCCAGAGCAACGCGGGGAGTTTCCAGGCGACTTCGTCGTCCCGGTGCTCGAAGGTGTGGCCGGCGGTGGCGAGCAGGTTGGCGCGCTGGCCCTCGCACCACCGCATCGCCTCGTCCGGTTCGGCGAAGGCCGTGGTGCGCAGGCCCTCGGGTGGCGGCGGCAGCGGCACCCGGGGCCGTCCCGGGATCAGCAGCCGGGCGGCGGCGCCGGCGTGCTGCAGGCACCAGGCGTACCAGCGGCGCCGGGCGAGGGCGCGGGAGTGCTCGCTCTCCTGCTGCGCGGCCCGCTCGGCGGCGAACAGCCGGACCAGGTCGTGGAAGCGGTAGCGGCCGACGGAGTGCTCGGCGAGGAGGTGGACGTTGGCCAGCCGGTGCAGGACGCGCGCGCTCTGCGTGCCGTCCAGCCCGCCGACCGCCTCGGCGACCGGCGCGGTGAGGTCGACGGCGGGGCTGAGCGCGAGCAGCCGGAACAGGCGTCCGGCGGGCTCGTCGAGCGCCCGGTAGGAGAGTGCGAACACCGTGCGCAGGCGGGTGGACGGGTCGTCGCCGTCCGCTTCGAGGACGTCCAGGCGGGTGCCCGCGGCGGCGAGTTCGGCGGTGAAGTCGGCGAGGTCGTGGTGCGGGCGGTCGCGCAGCCGGGCGACGGCGAGGCCGACGGCCAGCGGGAGGTGGCCGCAGGCGTCGAGCAGCCGGGCGACGGCCTGCTCCCGGGCCGCGATCCGCTCGGCCCCGAGCACCCGGCGCACCAGCGCCCGCCCCTCGGCCGGGCTGAAGTCCGCCAGCTCGATCCGGTGGGCGCCCTCGCGCACGACGAGCCCGGCGAGCCGGTCGCGGCTGGTCACGACGACCGCGCAGCCGCCGGTGCCGGGCAGCAGCGGGCGGACCTGCTCGGAGCGGCGGGCGTTGTCCAGGACGATCAGCACCCGCCGGCCGGCCAGCGTGGAGCGGTAGAGCGCGGCCGCCTCGTCGAGCCGGCCGGGGACGTCCTCGGCCGGCACGCCGAGGGCCCGCAGGAACGCGGCGAGGACGGCGTGCGGCTCCTGCGGGCCGGCCGGCGACCAGCCGCGCAGGTCGGCGAAGAGCTGGCCGTCGGGGAACCGGGCCCGGGCGCGGTGGGACCAGCGCACGGCCAGGGCCGACTTGCCGCCGCCGGCGACGCCGGTGATCACGGTGACGGCGGGGGTGCCGTCGGGGCCCTCGGGGTCGGTCAGGTGGCGGTCCATGGCGTGCAGCTGGTCCTCGCGGCCGACGAAGGTCGGCAGCTCCCACGGGAGTTGGGCCGGGCGCGGGCGCGGGTGCGGCGGCTCGGTCGGCGGGGCTGCCGCCGGCGTGGCCGGGGGCTTCGGGGACGGCTTCGCCGGCGCGGGCGGGGCCGTCGCACCCAGCAACTCGCGCTGGAGCGACCGCAGTCGGGGAGACGGGTCCAGGCCCAGCTCCCGCGCGAGGTGGTCGGCGTAACGGCGGTAGACCGCCAGGCCCTCGGCGTGCCGGCCGGAGCGGGCCAGGGCCGTCAGCAGGTGCCGCACCAGGCCGTCGCGGATCGGGAACTCCGCGACCAGCGCGGTGAGTTCGGAGACGATCCGGTCGGGCCGCCCGGCCGCCAGCTCCAGCTCGTAGAGCCGCTCCAGGACGGACATCCGCCGCTCCTCCAGCCCGGCCGCCACCGCGGCCAGCGCCCGGCCCGGCAGCCCGTCCAGGGCCGGGCCGCGCCACAGCGCCAGCGCGGCGCGCAGCCGGGCGGCCTGGTCGGCGCCCGGCTCGGCGGCGGAGTCCACCAGCGCGGCGAACTCCACGGCGTCCACCCGGACTTCGGCCCCGTCCAGCAGGTAGCCGGGCCCGTCGGTGCGGATCGGCGGGGCCTGCCCCGGGCCGGGGGCGAGGGTGCGGCGCAGCAGGCCGACCATGTTCCGGACCTGGCGGTCGGCCGTGGCCGGCGGGGCCTCGTCCCACACCGCGTCGACGAGCCGGGACACCGACACCGTCCGCCCGGCATGGGCCACCAGCGCGGCCAGCAGCGCCTGTTGGCGGCGCCCGCCGACGGCGAGCACGGTGGAGTCCGGGGCCCGCACCTCCAGCGCCCCCAGGATCCTGAACTCCACTGCCCGCCCCTCCGGTGGATCGGCCGCCGCGGTGACGGACCGGTCGCCGCCGCACACCGCCGGCCGGCCGTACGCCGCCGGCCGTACGTCGCCAACCGGCCGTACGGGTACGGACGGTGGCACGGCAGGGCCATCCTCGCCCGGGCGCCGCCCGCTGTCCACGGGGCACCGGCGGCCCGGCCCGGCCCGGTGTCGTGATCCGGTCATGAGGGATTCGTGACGGACCGCAGCAGGATCTTCACCAGCCCGGGCGCCGCCCGCACGGCACCCGCCTCGCACCCGGCGGCGCGCCACCGTCCTTGGGGTGGTACTTGACCGCGGTGTTCTTCGCGAGAATGGTGATGCCCTTCTCGCGCT
>NZ_JBEXJK010000453.1:0-6403 GCF_040609095.1 Kitasatospora sp. NPDC004799 | reverse complement strand
CCGCGCGCTTCCGACACGCCGCCGTACGGCACCCCCGGGCCCGGGCCGCTCCTCACCCCGGCGCGGCCCGGCCCACCGGCCGGTGCGGGACCACCCCGTGCCCGCCGCCGGCCACAGCACTGCCGACAAGCCCACCACACCAAGGGAATCGACGATGTTCGCACTCTCTCCGTCGCAGGAGATCGTCTGGCTGCACGAACAGATGCTGCCGGGTAGCCGCGCCTACAACTTCACCGCCGTCCTCGACCTGTGGGGCACCCTCGACCGGGACGCGCTGCACGCCGGCCTGTCCGCCGTGCTGGCCCACCACCCCGGTCTGCGGCTGGAGTTGGTGCCCAGTTCGGAGGGCCTGCCCGGCCAGCGGGTCGCCGAGGGCTGCGAACCGGAGCTGCGCCACAGCGACTTCGCCGCCGAGCAGGACCCGGAGGCCGCCTTCCGCCGGCTGCTCGCCGCCGAGGCCGAGGAGCCGCTGGACACCGGCCGGGCGCCGGTGCTGCGCTGGCACCTGGTCCGGCTCGGCGAGGACCACCACCGGCTGATCCACGTCGAGCACCACCTCGTCCACGACGGCCACTCCTTCGCGATCCTGCTGCGCGACCTGTTCACCGTCTACCGCGCCACCGTCCTCGGCGAGCCGTACCAGCTGCCCGTCGCCCCCTCGTACGAGGAGCACGCCCGCGCCGCCGCCGACCTCCCCCGGGACCGCGGACTCGACTACTGGACCAAGGAGCTGGCGGACGCGCCGCGCGAGGTCACGCTGCCCGGGCTGGCCCGGCCGGGCGCCGAACGGCGCCACCGCGGCGGCCAGTTGCGCCAGTCGATCGGCGCCGACCTGGCCGAGCGGCTGCGCGAGCGCAGCAAGGCGGACGGCCACACCCCGTTCAGCACCCTGCTCGCGCTGCTCGCCGAACTGCTGCGCCGGCACAGCGGCCACCGCGAGATGGTGATCGGCACCGCCGTCGGCAACCGCCCGGAGGGCTTCGAGGGCACCGTCGGCATGTTCGTCAACACCGTCCCGCTGCGCCTGCGGCTCGACCCGACGGCCCCCGGCACCGAGGCCGTGGACGAGGTGACCGACGTCCTGCTGCGCGCGCTGCCCTACCAGGACCTGCCGGTCCAGGAGCTGACCCGCCGGCTCGGACTGCACACCACCGGCGCCGACAACCCGCTGTTCAACGTGATGTTCAGCGCCCACGACGCGGCGCTGCCGGACGTCCAGGCGCCCGGGCTGGAGGTCTCGCTGTACGAGGGCTTCAACACCGGCACCACCCGCTTCGACCTCGACCTGGTGCTGCTGCCCGACGACCGCCGGGTGGTCGGCGAGAAGCACGGCGCCGCCGGGATGACCCTGGTCTGGGACTACGACGCCGACCTGTTCCGCGAGTCCGAGGCGGTGCTGCTGTCCGAGCGGCTGCTGGAGCTGCTGCGCTGCTACCTGGACCGCCCGCAGGAGCCGATCGCCGCACTCGCCCCCGCGCCCGAGGCCCCGCAGGCCACCCCGGTCACCCCGGCGGCGCTCGACCCGGCCGCCGCCCACGACCCCACCTCGCTCGCCCTGCTGGCCGGCACCGAGCGGATCAGCTACGGCGAACTCGACCGCCGGGTCACCGAGTTGGTCGAGCGGCTGCGCGCCGCCGGGGTCGCCCCCGGCCAGCCGGTGGCCACCGTGCTGCCGCGCGGCGCGGACAGCGTGGTCGCCCTGCTCGCCTGCCTGCGGCACGGCGCCGTGTACGCGCCGCTGTCCACCGAGGACCCGGCCGCCCGGCTCGGGCTGCTGCTGGAGCGGCTGAGCCCGGCGCTCGTCCTGGCCACCCGGCAGAGCGCGCTGGCGCTGCCCGCCGAGGGCGTCACCCCGGCGCTGCTGGACGGCCCCGCCTTCCCGAAGGCCGAGCCCGCCGCGGTGCTGGACGGCGCCGCCTACGTGATCCACACCTCCGGCTCCACCGGTGTGCCCAAGCCCGTCCTGGTCGGCCGCGAGGCCCTCGCCGGGTACGTCGCCGCGATCGCCGCACGGTACGGGCTCAGCTCCGCCGACCGGGTGCTGCTGTTCGCCCGGCCCTCCTTCGACGTCGCCCTGGAGGAGGTGCTGCCCGCCCTCGCGGCCGGCGCCGCCCTCGTCGTGCCGCAGCGCGAAGTGCCCACCGGTCCGGAGCTGGTGGCCGTGCTGGCCGCCCGCGGCGTCACCGTCGCCAACCTGCCGACCAGCTACCTGCTCGCCGTCCGCGAGGACCTGCGCGAGGCGCTGCGGGACGGCCGCTGGGCGCCCCGGCTGCTGGTGCTCGGCGGCGAGCGGCTGCCCGCCCGGGCGCTGGCCGGCCTGACCGAGGCGACCACGGTGCTGAACGCCTACGGCGTCACCGAGGCCACCGTCACCTCCACCGTGTACGAGGTCACCGCCGAGGACGTCGCCGAGGACGGCGAGATCCCGCTCGGCGCCGAACTCGACGGCGTGCGGATCCACGTCCTGGACGACACCCTGCAGCCGCTCGCCCCCGGCTGCGTCGGCGAACTCGCCGTCGGCGGAGCCCTGTTGGCCGAGGGCTACCTCGGCCTGCCGGAGCCGACCGCGGCCCGCTTCACCACCGTCCCCGCGCTCGGCGACGCCCGCGTCTACCGCACCGGCGACCGCGGCTACCGCGACCTGGACGGGCGGCTGCGCTTCCTCGGCCGCGCCGACAACCAGGTCAAGCTGCGCGGCCACCGGATCGAGCTGGAGGAGATCGAGGCCGCCGCCTCCGCCGAACTCGGCGGCCGCTCCTGCGCGGTGCTGCTGCACACCGACCCGCAGCACGGCCCCCGGCTGGTCGGCTTCCTGGAGGGCGCCGACCGTCCCGACCAGGCCGCCCTGCACGAGGCGCTCGCCCGCCGGCTGCCCGGCGGACTCGTCCCGGCGACCTGGACGGCCGTCGCCGCGATGCCGACCCTGCCCGGCGGCAAGCCCGACCGCGCCGCCCTGGCCCGGCTGGCGGCCGAGGCCCCGGAGGCGGAGGAGAGCGCGCCGAGCGAGTTCACCGACCCCGGCCAGCGGCTGATCGCCGCCGCCTGGCGCGAGGTGCTCGGCCACGACCGCTTCACCGCGGACTCGCACTTCTTCGAGGTCGGCGGGCACTCGCTGCTCGCCGCCCAGCTCGCCGCCCACCTGGAGCCCCACCTCGGCAGCCGCCCGCCGCTGCGCACCCTGTTCCGTCACGCCGTGCTGGCCGACCAGGCCAAGGCCCTCACCGCAGGAGAGAGCAAGTGAACGAGCGAAGCGAGCGAACCATCAAGAGGCGCGCAGGGGCGAATGCCCCTGCCGAGCGCAGCGAGGTGGGCGCATGAGCGCCCCCTCCGCCGTCCTGGAGGACGGCCACCGCGAACTCGTCGAGGCCTTCGAGAGCTTCGTGCGCCGCGAACTCGTCCCGCTGGCCGCCGAGTTGCCCGAGACCGCCGACCAGGTGCCGTACGACCTGCGGGCCTACGTCCGCAAGCGCTCCGCCGCCCTCGGCTTCTACGCGGGCGACTACCCCGAGGAACTCGGCGGCGCCGACATGCCGTTCACCGCCGTCGTCCTGCTGCACCACGCCGCCGGGCGCAGCGGCTGCGTGCTCGCCCCGTACGCGCTGGCCGGCTCCGACGGGCCCAGCCCGCTGCTGCGGCACGGTACCCCCGAGCAGGTCGAGCGCCACCTCGTCCCGCTGGTGCGCGGCGAGCAGACCCGCTGCCTCGCCCTCACCGAGCCGCACGCCGGCTCCGACGCGTTCCACCTCACCACCACCGCCGTGCGCACCGGCGACGGCTGGGTGCTGAACGGCCGCAAGACCTTCGTCAGCAACGCCGAGCACGCCGGGATCGCCCTGGTCGTCGCCGCCACCGACCTCGGCGACGGGGCCGGTCCGACGGCCGGCGCCACCGCCTTCGTGCTGCCGATGGACCAGCCCGGGCTGCGGATCGGCCAGCGCTACGAGGGCATGTCCGGCGAGCCGTTGTTCGAACTGCTGCTGGACGGGGTCACCGTCGGCCCGGAGGCCGTGATCGGCGGCGAGGAGGGCGTCGGCGCGGCCACCGCCCTCGCCATCGACAGCCTCTCGCGCGGCCGCCTGGTGGTCGCCGCGATGTGCAACGGCATCGCCGAGCACGCGCTGCGGATCGGCGTCGAGTACGCCAAGGACCGGCGGGCGTTCGGCCGGGTGATCGGCGAGTACCAGCACGTCCAGGAGCACCTGGTCGCCACCCGGGCCGAGGTCGAGGCCTCCAAGCTGCTCACCCTCGCCTGCGCCCGGCTGGTCGACGAGGGCACCGAGTCGCCCGAGAACGCGGCGCTCGCCAAGCTCACCGCCTCCGAGACCGCCGTGCGCGCGGTGGACCGCTCGCTCCAGGTGCACGGGGCCACCGGCTGGGTGCGCGGGCACCCGCTGGAGTTCCTGTACCGCTACGTCCGGATGACCACGATCATCGAGGGGACCTCGGAGGTCCAGAAGGTGATCATCGCCCGTTCCATGGGCCTGAACTGACGGTACGTCACCTTCCTGGAGATGATGATGGAAAACCTTGGCACGCAGGCCCCGGACGCCGGGGCCCCGAGCATCGCGTACGGCCGTCCGCACCGGGACGGCGCGGTGCTCGACCTGTTCACCGGCTGGGCGCACCGCACCCCCGACGCCCCCGCCCTGATCGACGGCGAGCGGGTGTACGGCTACGCCGAACTCGACCGCCTCGCCGACACCGTGGCCGAAGCCCTGCGCGGCAGAGTCGGCCCGGGCGACCTGCTCGGCGTCTGCCTCGGCCACTCGGTCGCGCTGGTCGCCGTCACCCTGGCCGCCGCCAAGCTCGGCGCCGTCCACCTGCCGCTCGGCCCGCGCCCCGGCGAGCAGCGGCTGCGCGCCGTCGCCGAACAGCTGCGCCCGGCCTGCCTGGTCGGCGAGCCGGACCTGCTGCCGCCCGGCGGCGAGCGGCTGCCGCTGGACCTGCCCACCGCCGGCGTGGTCGCCGCCCTGACCCCCGGCGAGCAGGTGCGCGTCCCGGTCGGCACCCACTACGCGGTGCTCACCTCCGGCTCCACCGGCACCCCGAAGGCCGTCGCCGTCACCGAGCCCGCGCTCGGCGCGCTGCTGCAGTGGTACCGCGGGGCGACCGGGCTCGGCCCCGGCGAGCGGCACAGCCTGCTGATCGGCGTCGCCTTCGACCCGCACGTGCAGGAGCTGTGGGCCGCCCTCACCTCCGGCGCCGCCCTGGTCGTCGCCCCCGAGGCGGTCCGCTGGGACACCGGCGCGCTCACCGACTGGTGGCGCGAGGCCGGCGTCACCGTGTCCATCCTGCCCACCCCGCTGGCCGAGCCCGTCCTCGGCCGGCCCTGGCCCGCCGGCCTGGTGCTGCGCCACCTGGTGATCGGCGGCGACCGGCTGCGCCGGGCCCCCGGGCCCGACGTCACCGCGACCGTCCACAACGCCTACGGCCCCGCCGAGGCCACCGTCACCACCACCACGCACACCATGGCCCCCGGCGGCGACCACGGCGCCGGCGCCCCGCCGATCGGCCTGCCGATCGACGGCGCCGTCCAGGTGGTCACCGACGAGGACGGCCACCCGGTGCCGCGGGGCCCGGCCGGCGAGCTGCGGATCGGCGGCCGCGGCCTGGCCGCCGGGTACCTCGACCCGGAGCTGACCGCCCGCCGCTTCGTCGACGCGCCCGCCGGGGTGGTCGGCACCGACCGGGTCTACCGCACCGGCGACCGGGTGGTGATGCGGCCGGACGGCGTGCTGGAATTCCACGGGCGCCTCGACGACCAGGTCAAGGTCAGCGGCGTGCGGATCGAGCCCGCCGAGGTCGAGGCCGCCTTCGAACGCGACCCGAAGGTGCGCCGGGCGGTGGTCGCCGCCGAGCAGGCGCCGACCGGCGGCGCCCGGCTGCTCGCCTTCGTCCAGGCCGAGGACGGCGCCGACCCCGCGGCGCTGCTCGACGGCGTCCGCCCCTGGCTGCCCGAGCAGGCCGTGCCCTCCACCGTCCGGCTGGTGGAGCGCTTCCCGCTGGACGCCAACGGCAAGGTGGACCGCCGGGCCCTGCTGGCCGAGGCGGCGGCGGGCCGGGGTGAGGACGCCCTGGACGACGACGTCCTGAGCGACGGCGGCACCCCGGTCGAGCGCACCGTGCTGAAGCTCTGCCGCGAGCTGATCGGCCGCGCCGACCTCGGCCCGGAGGACAACTTCCTGGCCGCGGGCGGCAATTCGCTCGCCGCGGCGAGACTGCTGGAGGCCCTGGAGAACGAGTACGGCGTACGGCTGCGCGCCCCCCTGGTGCTGCGCCAGCCCGATCTGCGGGCCGTCGCCCGGCTGATCGAGGAGCGGGTGGCCGCGGCGCGCGTCTGACGGACGCGCCCGCCCACGACCGCCCGACCCCGCCCGAACCTCCTCAGCGCGGCGCCCAGAAC
>NZ_JBEXJK010000452.1:0-6412 GCF_040609095.1 Kitasatospora sp. NPDC004799 | reverse complement strand
AGCGCGAGACCGGCGGCGCCGAGCAGCTCGACGTCGCCCGCACCGGTGGAGGCCAGCTGGGCGGCCTGGGCCGGCGCGGCCGTGGCGACCGCGGCGGCGGGCGCCACGGCGGGGGTGGCCGGGCCGGCGTTGCGCACGACGACCGAGCCGCCCTCCCCGGCGACCTGCGGCGGGGTCGGGCAGGCCTGCTCGCACTCCTCGGCCGGCTTCGGGGTGGACACCGGGGCGACCTTCTCCACGTTGGCGCAGTCGTTGCCGAAGGCCGGGTTGCCGACGCCGGCCACGTTCGCCGAGTTCCCGCAGGCGTTGACCGGGACGTCCACCGGCGCCTGGATGCTGTTGCCGGAGATCACCCCCGGCGAGTTGGTCGCGACACCGGAGGCCCCGGCGCCCGGGACGTTGACACCCGGCACGGTGGCGCCCGGCACGGCGGTGCCCTGGCTCCCGCTGGCACTGGAGCCGTCGACGCCGCCCGTACCGCCGCCGGTGTGGCCGCCGCCGGTGGCCCCCGAGCCGCCGCCGGACTGGCCACCCTGGGCGGGTGTGGCCGCCTGGTGGCTCCCGCCGCTGACGTTGGCGCAGCGGTTGCCGAAGGACGGGTTCAGCAAGCCGATCACGTCGACCGTGTTGCCGCAGGCGTTGACCGGCACCGTGATCGGCACCTGGACCGAGTTACCCGAGGCGACGCCGGGTGAACCGGTGGCCACCCCCTGCGCCTCGGCTCCCCCTGCATAGGCGTAGCCGGCGGTCGAGGCCAGCACACTGCCGGTGGCCACGGCCGTGAGGATCCCCTTCTTGGCTACATTCCTCATGTTTTCCCCTGACATTTCGAGACGACGTGTCGACCTTGACGTGAACCCTCAAAAAAGTCGGAATTTCTGTATATCCGTAAATCACGCAAGGGCTTCGGCTGCACACGAGTTAACGAGGAGCCGGGGGCGAGGTTGAGCCGAACGAATCAGCTTCACCCGATCGAGCGATCGTGTCGGGCTCCATGTATCCGGTCGCCCGTTCCCACCCGGTGGGAACGGCCCGGCCGGTCCGCCCGGCGGGAACGGGAACGCCCCCGGCGCGGCGCGTCCGCCGCCCGGGGGCCGTTCCGCGTCTGCTCAACAGGCCTCCGCGGCCCGGAGGTCGACTCAGACGTTGGCGCAGTGGTTGCCGAACGCCGGGTTCAGCACGCCGACGACGCTCACGGTGTTGCCGCAGAAGTTGACCGGGATGTGAACCGGAACCGCGATCTGGTTGCCCGAGACGACACCCGGGGAGCCGGCGGCCACACCCTCGGTGCCCGCGTGAGCGGACGCGACACCGGCGGCGGCGAACACCAGGCCACCGGTGGCGGCGGCGACAGCGGCGATCTTCTTGACCTTCATCATTCCTCCTGTATGGACAACGCAACCCGTTCGGCGGGCTGCACAGGGATGAACGACGCTGCGGCAAACGGGGTACGGAGTGGATCTCCCATTCACCCTCAACGGTGATGCCTCGCACAAATGATCAGCTTGGGATTTCCGGCGGAACCGTTTCTGTCGATCTCCTTCTTCCTGTCCCACAATCATCAGCTCGGACAATGCGGTCGGCCCGCCCCCGGCACTTCGGGAGCGGGCCGATCCAGTCACCTGATCAGGGTCCGGCGGGCGCCGGGTCCAGCAGGTGTCGCGTTCAGCGGGGGCGCGTTTCAGCAGGCCTCGCGTTTCAGCAGGTCTCGCGTCTCAGCAGGCGTCGATGAAGCGGTCCAGCACCCGGGCGCCGAACTTCAGGCCGTCCACCGGCACCCGCTCGTCCACGCCGTGGAACATCCCGGCGAAGTCCAGGTCCGGCGGCAGCTGGAGCGGCGCGAAGCCGAAGCAGCGGATGCCCAGGTCCTGGAAGGACTTGGCGTCCGTCCCGCCCGACAGGCAGTACGGCACCGCGCGGGCGATCGGGTCCTCGGCGCGCAGCGCGGTCTGCATCGCCTCGACCAGGGCGCCGTCGAAGCCGGTCTCGATCGCCTTGTCCGAGTGGATGCTCTCGCGCTTCACGCGCGGGCCGAGCACGCTGTCCAGCTCGGCCAGGAACTCCTCCTCGTAGCCGGGCAGGAAGCGCCCGTCCACGTGGGCGGTGGCCTGACCGGGGATCACGTTCACCTTGTAGCCGGCGCCGAGCATGGTCGGCTGGGCGGTGTTGCGCAGCGTGGTGCCGATCATCTTGGCGATGCCGCCGAGCACCCGCAGCGTCTCGTCCATGTTCTCCGGGTCCAGCTCGACCCCGAGCGCGTCCGACAGCTCGTCCAGGAAGGCCCGGACGGTCTTGGTGATCCGCAGCGGGAACTGGTGCCGGCCGAGCCGGGCGACGGCCTCGCACAGCTCGGTGATCGCGTTGTCGTCGTTCTCCATCGAGCCGTGGCCGGCCCGGCCCTCGACCGTCAGGCGCATCCAGTGCATGCCCTTCTCGGCCGTCTCCACCAGGTAGAGGCGGACCTGGTCGTTGACCGTGAAGGAGAAGCCGCCGACCTCGCCGATCGCCTCGGTGACGCCCTCGAACAGCCCCGGGTGCTTGTCCACCAGGAAGCGCGCCCCGTAGGTGCCGCCGGCCTCCTCGTCGGCCAGGAAGGCCAGCACGATGTCGCGCGGGGGCTTGCGCCCGGTGCGGAGCCGGTCGCGGATGACCGCCAGGGTCATCGCGTCCATGTCCTTCATGTCGACGGCGCCGCGCCCCCAGACGCAGCCGTCCGCGATCTCGCCGCCGAACGGGTCGTGGGTCCAGTCCGCCGCGTTGGCCGGCACCACGTCGGTGTGGCCGTGGATCAGCAGGCCCGGACGGGAGCGGTCCTCGCCCTCGATCCGGACCACGGTCGAGGCCCGCCCCTTGGCCGACTCGAAGATCTTCGGTTCGAGCCCGAACTCGGCGAGCTGCTCGGCCACGTACTCGGCGGCCTTCCGCTCGCCCGGGCCGGAACCGTCCCCGTAGTTGCTGGTGTCGATCCGGATCAGATCGCGACAGATCTCGGCGACCTCCGACTCAGCCGTCACCTTCGGCGCCGCCGACTCGCTCCGCTCGCTCACGGTCACTCCTCGTCTTGGGCCCGCACCGACGCACCAGCGCGCCACCCCCAGGACCTGCACCCGGGCCGTACGAGCACGTGCGCCCATCCTCCCCCAGCCCCGGACCCCGATCCAGCCCCCGCACGCTCCCGAAACCCCCTGGTCACGCCCCCGCCACACGCCGCCCCTCGCCTCCGCCACCGGCCCCGCTCCCCCGCCGGGAACCGTTTTGGGACCCCAAGCCGATCTTTGCTACAGTTACATCTGTCAGCGCGACGGACGAGAGATCGGAAGCCGCGGGGACGACACCTAGTCCGGGTGGCGGAATGGCAGACGCGCTAGCTTGAGGTGCTAGTGCCCTTTATCGGGCGTGGGGGTTCAAGTCCCCCCTCGGACACCGAAGGAAAGGCCCCAGTTCTCTGGGGCCTTTCCTGTTTTTCCGGCGCGATCGTCCGGCGCGATCGTCCCGTGTGATCGTCCGCCACCGGCCGGAGGCCCGGTCGGTGGGTACCGACCGGGCCTCCGGGTGGGCCTGTTCCGACGGGACGGTGTCGGAGTCACGCCCGAGGCGGCGGGGTGGATCAGCCGTCGCTGGCGGCGGCCTGGGCAGCAGTGGGAGCGGCAGCGGGCGCGGCGGCGGGCGCGGCGTCCGGACCGACGAAGGTGGCACCCGAGCCCGTGAAGGAGCCGGAGACGCCGCTGTCGTCCGCCCAGATCCAGAAGTCGGCGTGCGAGACGCCGTCGGGGCCGACGTGGGACTCGAGACCCGCGAGGCCGGCACCGTCCTCGTTGGCGGTGAAGTAGCCCTTGACGTAGTCCGCGTTGATGCCTTCGGCCGAGGCCAGACCGGAGCAGCCGAGGACGAGCGGGACGGTGAGAGCGCCGACAGCCACGACTCGCTTGAGAGCACGCATGAAGATCTCCTCCACGGAGTTTCTTGTGATCTGGTGGCGGTGCCGATCAGCCCCGCCGCGATTCAGACAGCCACGGCCCGCATCCCGTCGCAACCGGCGCCGCTACCCGTCCGGCCTCACGCCCCGTCAGAAATGCCGCTCCTACCAGCGGAAATACAGTTCGTACGCTCATCTCCGAGGATCAGTCGACTGGAGCAGACGAACGTCACCCTCCGTGCCGCCCGATCCCTCGCCGCCGGTCGCCGCCCGCGCCGCCCGCACCTCGGCAACGTCATCCGAACGGACCGGCACCCGGCTCGGTCGTACGGGAACGGCTGGCGGCGCCCCGGACACCGCCGGACCCACGAGGCGTCAGACGCGGGAGGCCGGCACCGCCCCCTTGACAGTCACTCTCCGCTGTGCAGAATGGCTTCATTATGAAGCAGGTAAATAAATCCGAGGGGCCGGCGACCGGCCCGTTGCAGCGGGACACCGAGGGCCGGCTGTACGACAGCAGGGTGCGCACGGCCATGGGCGCGTTCACCAAGGGCGGGGACACCCTGGCGCTGGAGGCCGCGGCCGCCGCACGGTCGGCGTTCCACGCGGTGGAGAGACTGCGGGCGCACGGCTCGCAGGGACGCGGGCTGAGCGCGGGGGCGCTGGACGTCCTGGTGCGGCTCGGGGCGGCGGGTGAGGCCGGTGAACCGGGCCTGACAGTGGGCGAGTTGGCGCGGGCCGGCGGGGTGAGCCCGCGCAACGCGACCGGACTGGTGGACACCCTGGAGCGGGAGGGGCTGGCCCGTCGCTCCCCCGACCCGAACGACCGGCGGGCGGTGCTGGTCGCCGCGACGGCCGAGGGGCTGGCCTGGCTGGAGGAGTTTCGGGTCCCCACCGAGCGCGCGATGGCCGCCGTCTTCCGCGGCTTCAGCCCCGAGGAGCTGGGCCAACTGCGGCACCTGTGCCTGCGGTTGGTGGAGAACCAGCAGCAGATCGAGCAGTACCTGACCGCGGTCGCGGACGCCCCCGGCCCGGACGCCCCCGGCCCGGACATCAGCTGACCCCGGCGGCCTCCGCGCGGTCGGCCGGGGCGGCCTCCCGCTCCGACCGGCCGCGCAGCGCCTGCGCGGTGACGAACGCCACCACGGTGGAGACGATCAGCAGCGGCATCGCGTTCGCCGCCTCACCGCCGAGCAGGGCGGCGGCGAGGACGGTGCTGGTGACGGGCAGGCCGGTGACGGCGGCCCCGGAGGCCGCGAGGCCGACCGCCAGGGCGGGCGCGGTACCGAAGCCGGGCAGCGGCGCGCAAGCCGTGCCGAGGGCCGCACCGAGCAGGATCGCCGGGAAGATCGGGCCGCCGCGCAGACTGCCGAGGGCGATCGACCAGCCCAGCCCCTTGCAGAGCACCAGGGCGAGCAGCGCGCCGACCGGCCAGGCGGCCGGATCGGCGGCGAGCGCGCCCAGGGTGGCCTGCCCGGAGAGCGCGGCCTCCTCCGGGGAGCGGCCGGTCAGCAGGGCGTAGGCGGCGAGGCAGCCGCCGACGGCGACCGCGCACACCACCGTGAGCAGGGCGGTCCGCCGGGCGGTGCCGGTGGTGGTGAGGGCCTTCACCCGGCGGCCGACGCCCTGCCCGGCCACGCAGACCACCGCGATCGCGACGGCCAGCGGGACGCCCCAGAGGAAGTCCCCCGGGTCGGGCACCCCGCTCTTCGGCAGGCGCGGCAGCGAGAGCGCGCCGATCGCCAGGCCGGTCCAGTGGCCGAAGCCGGTGAAGACCAGCGCGCCGACCCCGCCCGCCAGCAGGCTGGGCAGGATCAGCGCGATCAGCTGCGGGCCGCCGAGCCCGGCCGCCTCGATCAGCATCACGGCGGCCACCAGCGGGCTGCCGAAGATGGTGGAGATCGCCGCCGCCGCACCCGCCGTGCCCAACACGGCGGCCAGCTGCGGCTGTTCGGCCCGTCGGGCGGACCGGACGGCGAGCAGGGCGAGGCCGCCGCCGAGCGCCATCAGCGGCGCCTCGGGACCGAGCACCACCCCGAGCGGCAGGCCGGCGAGCGCGGCCAGCACAACCCCGGGCACGGCGACGGGCGGCGTCGGCGGGCCGCCCAGCCCGTCCACCGGGACGTGGCCGCCGTGCCCGGGCAGCCGGGTCACGATCGGGGCGAGCAGCAGGCCCGCCAGCAGCAGTGCGGGCAGCGGCCACCACCAGGGGGCGCGGCCGTAGCCGGCCGCCGTCGGCAGGCTCTCCCAGACCCAGTGCTGGAGTTCGTGTTCCAGACCGACGAAGCCGAAGGCCGCCAGCGAGACCGGGATGCCGACCAGTGCCGAGATCAGCAGCAGGCGGAGGTAGCCCCGGTGCAGCAGCACCTCGCGCAGGGTCGGGCCGCCGCCCGGCCTACTGGACGTCGTCGGCATCGCCGCTCCCTCGCGCTCCCGGGCCGCCCGCCGTCCGGGAGGCCCCGTCCTGCGACCGAGTCTCGCCCGGGGCCGGAGGTG
>NZ_JBEXJK010000451.1:0-6420 GCF_040609095.1 Kitasatospora sp. NPDC004799 | reverse complement strand
GCGCCGGCACCCGGTGCCCGGCGCGGCGAAGCTCTCCTCCCCGGCCGGCTTCCTGCTGCCCGTCCCCGAGCCCGAACTGGCCGCCGCGGCCGCCGCCGTCCCCGCCGAGGCGGCCGCCGCCCTGCGCGCCTACCAGGACGCCGCCCGGCACTTCGCCGCGGAGCAGGCCGCCTTCGCCGCCCGGCACCAGGACCGGCTCGACCGGGCCGGGGCCGCCGTGGTCGAGGCCTTCGGCGACGAACGCCTGCGGCAGGTCCTGCTGCTCTCCAACGACTCCGCCTACCCCACCTTCGCCGCCTGGCTCGACGCCCACGACGGCGGGACCGGTCGGCGCACCCGCAAGATGACCGACCTGCTCACCATGTACCTCCAGCGGGTCACCACCAAGAACGAGACCCACTCGCACTTCGGCCCGTTCACCCCCGGCCTGGTCGGCACCGCCCCCGGCATCACCTGGTCCGGTGAACAGGAGCTGGAACGGCGGGCGCTGTTCAGCCACTGGGCCGCCGAGAAGCTCGCCCAGAGCGCCGCCGCCGTCCCCGGCCTGCTCGACCACGCCCGGCCCCGGCGCCGCCCGCTGTCCTTCCTGCGCGACGGCCGGATCGACCTGTACGCCTTCACCACCCGCGACGGCCTGGACACCGACTGGGACTTCCAGCACCTCGGCGGCCGCCCGGTGGAACCGTACGAGGCCTGGCTGTGGCAGCACTGCGACGGCGAGCGCACCCTGCGCGAACTGCGCCGGGCCTGGCAGCAGGAGCTGCGCTGCCCCGTCCCCTTCGACAAGGTGCTCGCCCAACTCGCCGACCTCGAATGGGTGGTCGTCGAGTTCGAGATCCCGATCGGCGACCACCGGCCGCTGGCCGCCCTGCGCGAGCAACTGCTCGCCGCCCCCGCCGAGCTGGCCGCCCCGCTGCTCACCGCGATCGACGGCTTCGAGGCCGACCTGACCCGCTTCGCCCGGCTCCCGCTGCCCGAGCGCGCGGCCGCGCTGGCCGGGACGAAGGCCCGCTTCGAGGAGCTGACCGGGGGCCCCGCGAACCGCAACAGCGGCCTGCACTACGCCGACCGCAGCATCCTGTTCGAGGAGGCCCGGGGCCGGCCGACCGACCTGACCGTCGGCCCGGACCTCGCCCGCTTCATCACGGACGAGCTGTCCATCGTGTACGAGACCGTGCTGGCCGGCCCCCGGCTGCGGATGCGGCGCGAACTGGTCATCCTCACCCGGTGGGTGGCCGAGCGGTTCGGCCCCGGGGTGGAGATCCCGCTGGACGTGCTCTACGCCGAGTTCTTCCGCGACCGGGACGCCATCGCCCGGGAGTGCCTCGCCGTCGAGGCCGAACTCGCCGAACTGGACCGGGAGATCAGCACCGCCCTGCTCGGCGAGGCCGCGACGGACCCGGACCGCGCCGAGGTCGTGGTGGACCGGGAGCGGATGGCGGCCGTCCTCGCCGCCCAGCCGAGCAGCCCGCCGGCGGTCTGCGACCCGGACATCCTGTTCGCCGCGGCGAGCCGGGAGGACCTGGCCGAGGGCCGGTTCACCGCCGTCATCGGCGACTGCCACGCGGTGCGGGAGGTCATCACCCACACCAGCTTCGGCCCGCTGATCCAGGAGCACACCCCCGAGCTGCTCTCCGAGGTGTACCGCGGCTACCGGTCCCTGCTCGCGGACGACGAGGTGCTCGCCAACCTGTCCCGCGGCCACCCCGACAAGTCCTCCACCCAACTCGTCTACCCCTGCCACGACCTGGAGGTCTACGGCCGCTCCGGGCAGACCCGCGACCGGGTGCTGCAGCCCTCCCAGCTGTACCTGGTGCTGCGCGACGGCCGGCTGGAGCTGCGCGCCCGCGGCGTCGAGGGGCGGCTGCGCCTGATGGCGCCCCCGGCCGGCGGCCCGAGCATCCGGCAGGACCCGCTCTCCCCGTTCGCCTTCCCCCGCCACTTCGGCGGCGCCGGGCTGGACGCCCCCGACCTGGCGCACATCCCGCGGATCCGCTGCGGCCGCGTCGTGCTGCAGCGCGAGACCTGGCGCATCCCCGCCGCCCGGCTGCGCGACACCACCGTCCTCGGCCGGCAGACCGGCCGGGACGACGCCGCCGGGTTCGTCGCCGCCTGCCGGCTGCGCGCCGAGCACGGGCTGCCCCGGCACGTCTTCGTCAAGGTCCCCGGCGAGCCGAAGCCCGTCTACGTCGACTGGGAGTCCCCGCTGCTGGTGCGCCAGCTGGGCCGGCTGGCCGCCAAGGCGGAGGGCACGCTGGAGGTCTCCGAGATGCTGCCCGCCCCCGACCAGCGCTGGCTGGAGGTGGACGGCCACCGGTACACCAGCGAACTGCGCTGCGCCGTCTTCTCGGCGGGCGACGGGGACCTCACGGCGCAGCCCGACCCGGCGGAGCCCGGTGCTCCGGCCGGCCCGGAGTCCCTTCCGGAGCCGCGCGGGTGAGCACCGACACCACCGTCCGCCCCGCCGCCGGCTACCACCGGGTCATCGGCGCCGCGGCCTCCTCCGCGGTCGGCGACGGCATGCGCTTCGCCGCGCTGCCGCTGCTGTCCACCGCGGTGCTGGACGACGCCTTCCAGGTGTCCGCGGTCACCGCCGCCACCACGGTGCCCTGGCTGCTGTTCGGCCTGCCCGCCGGGGCGTACGCCGACCGCTTCGAGCGGCGGCTGCTGATGGTCCTCGCCGACCTGCTGCGCGCCGCGGTGCTGGTCCTCACCGTCGTGCTGCTCGCCGCCGGACGGCTGACCTTCTGGCCGCTGCTCACCGCCGCCTTCCTGCTGGGCATCGGCGAGGTGCTGTTCGACTGCGCGTCCTTCGCGCTGATGCCCAGCGTCGTGCCCAAGGAGCGGCTGGAGTCGGCGAACGGCCGGCTCTTCGCGGTCCAGACGGTCGGCCGCGACCTGCTCGGGCAGGTGGTCGGCGGCGTGCTGTTCACGGTGGGCCGGGCCGTCCCGCTGCTGATCGACGCGGTCTCCTTCCTGCTCTCCGCGGCGCTGCTGCGCGGCGTGCGCGGCCCCGCGCCCGAACCCGAACCGTCCGGGGGCCGACCCCGGCTGCTGGCCGACATCCGCGAGGGGGTCGCGCTCGTGCTGCGCGACCCCCTGCTGCGCGCCCTGACCGTCTCGGCCGGCGTCATCAACGCCGTCTACCTGGGCCAGATCGCCGTCTTCGTCATCCTGGTGCGCGACGTGCTGGAGCTCCCGGACGCCGCGTACGGGGCGCTGCTGGCGGCCGGGGCGGTCGGCGGCGTGGTCGGCAGCACGGTCGCGAGCAGGCTGACCGCGGCGATCGGCCGGGTCCCCGCGCTGGTCGGCAACCTGGCCCTGATGGGCGTCGCCGGCCTGGCGGTGGCCGCCACCGACCGGGTCCCCGTGGTGACCGTCGCCTACTGCGTCACCGGCTTCGCCCTGATGGTCTGGAACGTCGTCGCCGTCTCGCTGCGCCAGACGATCATCCCGGACCGGATGCTCGGCCGGGCCACCGGCGTCTACCGGCTGTTCGCCTGGGGCACGATGCCCCTCGGCGCGCTGGTCTTCGGCCGGGTGAGCGCCTCGGCCGGGCCGCGCGCCGCCTTCGCCCTCGGCGGCGTGGTCACCCTGCTGACCTGCCTGCCGATCGCCTACACCCTGCTGCGGGACGGCAGGACGACCGACCGTCGCAAGACCTCCGAGGATGCACCATGAGTGAGCGTTTCGCCGTACTGGACCGGCTGGCCGAGCAGTGGGGCCTGAGCGGCCTGGAACTCGTCGGCAAGGGCCTGGAGTTCACCGTCTTCCGGGCCCAGGCCCCGGACGGCGGTCCGGTCGCCGTCCGGCTCGCGCACCGGCGGTTCGACTCCAACGCCAACGACCCGGACGTGGACACCCGCGCCCTGCTCGTCCAGGAGTACGCCATCGCCCGGCACCTGGCCGAGCACGGCCTGCCGGTCGCCCGGGCCCGGGAGCTGGTCCTCGCCGACGACCCGAACTCCCCCGACGTGCTGCTCTCCGACTACGTCCCCGACGACGGCAGCCCGCTCGACTCCCACGCCCTCGGGCAACTCCTCGCCCGCCTCCACCGGGTGCCCCCGCCCCGGCTGCGGCCGGTCGCCGCCGAGGGCGGCAGCACGGCCGACGCCCTCACCACCCGGATACTCCGCCGCTGGGCCGAACTCGGCCGCCTCGTCGCCGACTGGCCCGAGCCCCCGGCCGCCGCCCTCCTCGCCCACCACCTCGCCCCGCTGACCGAGACCGGCCTGCTCCACCTGGACGTCCGCAGCTCCAACATCCGCCGCCACCAGGGCCGCACCACCGCCCTCCTGGACTGGTCCAACGCCCTCCTCGGCACCCCCGCCCTGGAGTTCGGCCGGCTCGCCGAGTACGCCCGCTACCCGGAGAACGACCTCGACCTCGCCGCCCTCCGCACCGGCTACGCGACCGTCGCCCCGGTCCCCGCCGAGGACGACCCCTGCCTCCTCGCCTGCCGCCTGGACGCCGCCCTGATGCTCGCCCTGGTCTTCCTCTCCGAAGCCCCCGACCCCACCCGCGGCCCCACCGCCGCCACCCACGCCCGCGACCTCGCCGAGCGCCTCACCGCCCTGTAGCCCCGCACACGCAGAACGCCCGGCCGGGAGACCCCGGCCGGGCGTTTGCATGCTATGAGAGTACCTAGAGGGATTCACCTGCTTTGAGGAATCCCCGGTAGACGACCGCCAGCAGCGCCGCGTACGCGCGCATCTCCCGCGCGACCTCGAGGTCCTCTCCCGAGTATTCCGCGCACAAGGCGTCGGCTCGGGCCATGGCGTCGTCGAGTTCCGCCAGGACGTTCGCACCGGACGGCCTGAACTCACCGGTCCTCATATAGGCGTGGACCACCATCACGTACTCGTAGGCCGTGCCGAGATCGGCGCGGAGAAATCCCAACTCCCGGGTCGAGCCGTACGACGGGAAGGGAAGGCGGCGCCAGATGGTGTAGGCATCCGTGAAGCTCAGTTCCATGAATCCTCGCAGCCGTCAACTGCCGGGCTTGGGAGGATGATACGACACGATCTTCTTGTCCGGCAGCGACAGGAGCAGATACTCCTCCGTCACCGGATTGACGTATGCCACCCCCTTGAGCTTGTCGTCGTGGAAGGCGATGTCCTTGCCGTAGGAGTTCCATCCCGGCTTCGGACCCGGCACCTTCAGACGATCGGCCAGCGCCTTGGCCGCGTCGAAGTACTGCTGCTGCGTCATGCCGAGCGGCTCCCCGTGCCTCTGGAAGTGCTCCAGGAACTGCTCCCGGCTGTTCGGGTAGGTGGCGCGGTGGAAAATGCCGTCGACGTCGTCGCCGGAGATCTTCAAGCACGGCAGTCGGCCGGGACTGGCATTGTGAACCAGCACCGGCATGTCGCCCGCGACCACGTAGTACGTGTGGAGCTCGGCGACAGTGAGGTTGTAGGCGGGCTGGAGGGTGTTCCAGTTCCGGACGTCCTCGATGCGCTGGGGCTGTCCCGCCGGGTTGCGCAGCTCGTCACCGGCGACGAGAGCAGCGGCGTCGGTCCAGGTCTTCCGGTTCTCGGACCAGAAGGGGTGGTGACCGGTACTGGTCAGGGATCGACCAGCGCCCAGGGAGATGTCGGTGAAGTCGCCGTCGTCCGGCGTGTAGATGGTGTCCGAGACCCGACGGGGGCCGGTCACTCCGGTCGTGGGGTCGGTGGCGAGGACCTCGTCGCCGACCTTGACGGTCTCGATCGCACGGGTGGAGCCGTCGGCCATCAGGACGCGGGTGCCGGCGGGGAAGCTGTTCAGCTCGCAGGCCGGAGGGACTCGCTTGACGAGTTTCTGGATGAACTCGACGGCCTTCTCGCCCCAGGAGCCGAACTTCTTGGCCCACCGGGCGAGCTTGGCGACGGCAGCGCCGTCGCCGATGAAGGGGATCGCACCGATGCAGGATTCGACCGCCTCGGTGGTCTTGCCCTCGACGGCGTAGTAGGCGCAGTTGACGAGGTCGGCGATGTCGGCGAGGCCGGGGGCGACGACGCCGCCCACGCCGCCGATGACGTCGAGGGTGAGGTGGATGGTCTCGGAGACGAGGCGGTAGATGGAATTGGAGGTCTCGTTGTCCTCCTTCGCCTTCTTGATCTCCTCCTCGATCCCCGCGATCGCGTCCTGCTTCTCCTTGGAGGCCTGCGCCTGCGCCTCGGCGTCCTGGCGCTCCGCCTCCAGCCTGACGGCCTCCGCCTTCTGCTCGGTGTCGAACTTGGCCTGGTAGTTCGCGCGGGCGTCGTCGGCGGCGGCCTGGGCGGCCGTCGCGTCCTTACCGGCCGCTTCCGCGGAGGCCCGGGCGTCGGCTGCCGCGTTGTTGGCGTCGGTCGCGGCCGCCCGGGCCTGCCGGGCCGAGCTCTCGGCCCGGTTGGCGGAGTGGACGGCGCTCGCGGCGTCGCGGTTCGCGGAGGCCTTGGC
>NZ_JBEXJK010000450.1:0-6429 GCF_040609095.1 Kitasatospora sp. NPDC004799 | reverse complement strand
GCCTGTTCGCCGTTCCCACCGAGGAGTTGCACGGCCTGCACCGCCCGGCCGAGTCCCACGTCACCACCGAGCCGGACCTCACCCTGCACGAGGCCGCCAAGTGGTGCCGGCTGGCGCTGAGCTGCAACCCGACCGCCTCCGAGCTGGTCTGGCTGCCGGACGACCTGTACGAGGTCCGCACCCCGCTCGGCGACGAACTGGTCGGCCTGCGGACGGCCTTCCTCAGCGCGCCGGCCGTGCGGAACGCCTACCTCGGCTACGCCGACCAGCAGTTCCGCAAGCTGCTGACCCGCGACACCACCGACCGGGCCGCCCGTCGCCGGGCCGCCAAGCACGCCCGGCACCTGGTCCGGCTGGTCGAGCAGGCCGTCCGGCTGCACGAGACCGGCCGCAACCTCATCCGGCTGCCCGACCCCGAACGCGTCCGCGAACTCGGCGAACGCATCGCCGACCGCCCCACCCTCGCGGAGGACCTGCTGGCCGGCGCCGCCGACCGCCTCGCCGGCCCCGGCGTGCTGCCCGCCGCCCCCGACCCGCGCCCCGTCGAGGCCTGGCTCCGCCGGGTCCGCGCCGCCCACTACACCCCGCCCCAGGACCCGCTCCGCCCCGGCACGCCCGGGCAATCCACTGGCGGAGCCGTGGGCCCCACCGGGTAGGATCGCCGTGGTCCTCCCACCCGGCTACCCGGGCGCGCGAGGGCCGCGGGCCACTAGCTCAATTGGCAGAGCTGCGGACTTTTAATCCGTAGGTTCAGGGTTCGAGCCCCTGGTGGCCCACCGCGTCGAGGCCGGATCGGGCGAGCTCCAATCCGGCCTCCCGCGTTCCCCGGCGCGGGTGTCCCGCCGCCCGGAGCCGCGCACCGCCGCCGGCCGGGCCCGGGGAGCCGCCGGGCCGGCCCACGTCCTCAACTCCGTTGTCCGCGAAGGCATTGCGCCGCGGGCCCGGTCGGACGCCGGGCCGGGGCGGCCGGGAACGGGTGCGGCCCCGCGGCGGGCGCCGGCTCCACCGGCACCGCCACCGGCCGTACCGGTGGCCGGATTTCGGCGTCGGCCCGAGGCCGGCGACGTGGCATGGGTCACGTCGTAATCGGGCGATTTCGACCGTTCTGCGGGGATGTTGCCCGCCGGTCGGCGGGGTTGCCGGAGGGCCGAGGGTGGGTGATCGGGTCGGGCCTAAATATGATCGGAAGCCACGATCGTCGGTTAGTGGTGACGGTCGTATGTGCAACCTGGGAACGGTTCGGACCGTCTCTCTGTGTGCGGTGCGCCGGATCGTCAGGGGCGTCGCTTCCGTCGGTGAAAGGTACGCGCATGTCAGGTCGGAGGGGCGAGAGCCCGGCTCGGGGTGAGGGCGTGCCCGGGACGGAGGACGCCACGGGCTCCGTGCCCGCCCCGCGTGCCGGCGGCCGGGCCGAGGCCCGGCGCGCTGCCCAGGGAAAGGGCGGACGCGGCGGTGGCGGTACGACGGACGCGGCGGGGGCGACGGGCGGCCGGGCCGCGGCGCGCAAGGGCGCCAAGCCCAAGAAGAACGTGAAGAAGATCGTCGCCTGGTCGACGGCGGGCGTGCTGGTGGTCATCGCCGGTGTCGGCGGCGCGATCTACCTCAAGCTGAACGGCAACATCAAGTCCTTCGACGCCGACGCGATAGCCCGCAACCGCCCGCCGGAGGCGAAGGCCGACGCGGACGGCAACAAGCCGGTCAACATCCTGCTGATCGGTTCGGACAGCCGCGGCAAGAACAACGCCGACCTCGGCGGCGGCGAGGACGGCGGCGCCCGCTCGGACACCACGATCCTGCTGCACGTCTACGCCGACCACAAGCACGCCGTGGGGATCTCGATCCCGCGCAACGCCAAGGTCGAGCTGCCGTCCTGCAAGCTGCCCAACGGCAAGTGGACCAAGGGCGGCAACACCGACCTGTTCAACTCCGCCTTCTCGCTGGGGGGCAGCGACGACGGCAACCCGGCCTGCACCCAGAACACGGTGGAGAAGCTCACCGGCATCCGCGTCGACCACACCCTCGTCGTCGACTTCAACGGCTTCGCCTCGATGACCTCGGCCGTCAACGGCGTGGACATCTGCCTGCCGAAGCCGATCTACGAGGGGGACATCAACCCCAATCTGAAGAAGAAGGGCGACCTCGTCCTGCCGCAGGGCAAGCAGACCGTGGAGGGCCAGAAGGCGCTCGACTACGTCCGGCTGCGGCACGGCATCGGCGACGGTTCGGACATCGGCCGGATGAAGCGCCAGCAGGCCTTCCTCGGCTCGCTCGCCAGCAAGATCAAGAAGGACGGGATGAACCCCACCACCCTTCTGCCGCTGGCCGACGCCGCCACCAAGTCCCTGGTCGTCGACCCCGGCCTGGACTCCGCCGACAAGCTGCTCTCCTTCGGCCTGTCGCTGAAGAACATCGACATGCACGACCTCAAGTTCGTGACGGTGCCCTGGCGTTACCGCACCCAGGACCAGGACCTCGACATCGTCCAGGCGGACGCCAACAAGCTCTGGGCGACCCTCAAGGCCGACCAGACCATCGACGGCCAGAACGCCACCGGCCAGCAGCCGGACGCCCCGGCCGACACCACCAGCGCGGCCCCGCCGCCGCCCGCCCAGCCCACCACGCCGGCCGCCCCGGCCGCGGACACCGCCAACTCGGCGATCAGGGTGGCGGTCTACAACGGAACCACCGTCAACGGCCTGGCCGGCAGGGCGACCGAGCACCTGAAGGGCGCCAAGTTCGCCGCCACCACGGCGGGCCAGGCGGCGAGTACCAAGTACAAGACGACCACCATCGAGTACGGCTCCGGGCAGAAGGCGAACGCCGAGAAGGTGGCCGCGCTGTTCCCCGGCGCCGGCCTGGAGCCCAGCAGTGCCCGGGGCATCTCGGTGATCACCGGCCAGGACTTCGCGGCCGCGATGGGGATGGCGGCCACCGCTCCGGCCGCCGGCGCGCCGGCGGCCGCCACCCCGGGCGTCCCGGCGCCCCCGCAGCCGCTGCCGACCACCATCACCAACGAGGCCCGCTCCGCCGACGACGACATCTGCGCGAACACCAGCTACGGCAGCGGCGGCTGACCGCTTGCGCCGGAGAGCGCGGGAACACCTGAAGACCTGAACACCGGGCGACCCCCGGGCCGGCGCCCTCCGGGGCGCGCGGGCCCGGGGGTCGTGCCATGGTGGGCCCGTGGCCCCCGGGCGGGGCCGCGCGGGCACCGAAAGGCGGACCCCATGCCCGAGATCGCCCTCCAGCTCGACATCGCCGCGCCCCGGGCGGTGGTGCTCGCCGCGCTCACCACGCACGACGGGCTGACCGCCTGGTGGACCACCGGCGTGGACCGGGACGGCGACGTCCTGCTGTTCGACTTCCCCGACGTGCCCGAGCCGTTCCGGCTGCGGGTGGAGCGGGCCGACCGGGACCGGGTGGTGTGGACCAACGCCGGCTCCTTCCCGCCGCACTGGGCCGGCACCTGGATCAGCTGGGAACTGGCCGACGAGCCCGGGGCCGCCGAGCGGCCCGGCGCCCCTGACCGACCTGCCGACGCCGACCGGCCCGCCGGCGAGCAGCCCGCCGCCGAGCGCACCCGGCTGCTGTTCCGGCACGGCGGCTGGCAGCCGGGCAGCGAGGAGGGCGTCCCGGCGGTGGCCGGCACCTGGGCCGAACTGCTGGTCCGGCTCAAGGACTACGCGCAGAGCGGCAAGGTGCAGCCGTACTTCATCACCGCGCACCGCCACGACGCCCCGTGACCGCACGACGCCCGGTGACCGCGACGCCCCGTGACCACGGCGCGGGCGCCGCGTGACGGTCCGGCCGCCGGACCGCCCCCGGTCGCCCGCCAGGGCGCCGTCCGGTGGCGGGATCGCGGCGGCGGGCCGATGGTGGCGGTGTACCGCCGTCGTCCCGGCCGGTCCGCACCCCGCCCGGTCCGCCCGCCCCGACGGTTCGACCGTCCCGACCACCCCAGCCGCCCACCACCGCCTCCGGGAGGCCCAGCAATGCCCGTAGTCACCGATCCGTACAAGCCCGGCACCCCGTGCTGGGTCGACCTGACGGCGAGCGACCAGCAGGCCGCGCTCGACTTCTACCGCGACCTGTTCGGCTGGCAGGGCGAGGTCGGCCCGGCCGAGTTCGGCGGCTACGCCGTGTGCACGCTCAACGAGCGACCGGTCGCCGGGATCATGGCGCAGATGGCGCCCGAGGGCCAGGAGCCCCTGCCCGTCGGCTGGACCACCCACCTCGCCGCGGACGACGCCGACGCGGCCCGGGCGGCCATCGCCGAGGCCGGCGGCACGATCCTGTACGACCCGATGGACGTCGGCACGCTCGGCCGAGTGCTGCTCGCCACCGACCCGACCGGCGCGGTGTTCGGGGTCTGGCAGGCGATGGACTTCATCGGCGCCGGCGTGGTCAACGAGCCCGGCGCGCTGGTCTGGAACGAGCTCAACACCTCCGACACCGGTGCGGCCGGCCGCTTCTACCGGCCGGCCCTCGGGCTGCGCCCGGCCACCATCCAGGGCATGGACGGCTACTACTCGCTCAACGTCGGCGACCGCACGGTGGGCGGCATGCAGGCGACGCCCGACTACCTGGCGCCCGGCACGCCCTCGCACTGGATGACCTACTTCTCGGTGGACGGCACCGACTCCACGGTGGACGCCCTGGTCAAGGCGGGCGGCTCGGTGATCCAGCCGGCCTTCGACATGCAGTCCGGCCGGATGGCGGTGGTCCAGGACCCGCAGGGCGCGGTCTTCGCGGTCATCGAGGCGCCCGAGGCGCAGATGCCCGACTCGCCGTAACGTCCTCCAACCCCGGCTCGCCCCGGCCGGACCATCGGAAGCCGCCCCTTCCCGCGACGCGCCGCCGGGAAATGGGCGGCTTCCCCCGCGTTCCCGGGTAAGACTGCACCCATGCTGGGGCTACCGGACGACATCCGTGCTTTCCTCTTCGACCTCGACGGGGTGCTCACCCAGACCGCGAAGGTGCACGCCGCGGCCTGGAAGGACACCTTCGACACCTTCCTGCGCGCCGAAGCCGCCCGCACCGGCGGGCCGTTCGTCCCCTTCGACGCCGTCACCGACTACGACACCTACGTGGACGGCCGCCCGCGGCTGGACGGCACCCGCGCCTTCCTGCTCAGCCGGGGCATCGCCCTGCCCGAGGGGACGCCGGAGGACCCGCCCAACTCCCGTACCGTGCAAGGGATCAGCCGGGCCAAGAACGACACCGTGCTGCGGCTGATCCGGGAGCAGGGCGTCCAGCCGTACCCGGGCTCGGTCGACTACGTGCACCGGCTGCGCGCGGCCGGGCTGCCCAGCGCCGTGGTCTCCTCCAGCGCCAACTGCCGCGACGTGCTGCGGGCGGCCGGCATCGAGGAACTGTTCGAGGTGATCGTGGACGGCAACGTCGCCCGGGCCGAGGGCCTGCCCGGCAAGCCCGCGCCCGACACCTACCTGTACGCCGCCCGCGCCCTGGGCGTCGAGCCCGCCCACGCCGCGGTCTTCGAGGACGCGCTCGCCGGGGTCGCCTCCGGCCGGGCCGGCGGCTTCGGCGCGGTGGTCGGGGTGGACCGCACCGGCCAGGCCGCCGAACTGCGCCGGGACGGCGCCACCGTGGTCGTCCGGGACCTCTCCGAGCTCCTGGAGGAGAAGGCATGAGTCCCGCGGACAACTTCGCGATCGACCCCTGGCAGATCACCGAACAGGGCCTGGACCTGGCCTCGATGGCCCGCGCCGAGTCCGTCTTCGCGCTCTCCAACGGCCACATCGGCCTGCGCGCCAACCTGGACGAGGGCGAGCCGCACGGCCTGCCCGGCACCTACCTCAACGGCGTCTTCGAGCTGCGCCCGCTGCCGTACGGCGAGGGCGGCTACGGCTACCCGGAGTCCAGCCAGAGCGTCATCAACGTGACCAACGGCAAGATCATCCGGCTGCTGGTGGACGACGAGCCCTTCGACCTGCGCTACGGCGAACTCGTCGGCCACAAGCGCTGGTTGGACTTCCGCGAGGGCCTGCTGCACCGGGAGGCCGAGTGGACCTCCCCGGCCGGGCGGACGATCCGGGTGCGCTCCTCCCGGCTGGTCTCGCTCACCCAGCGCGCCGTCGCCGCCGTCGAGTACAGCGTCGAGGCGGTGGACGGCCCGGTGCGGATCGTGCTCCAGTCCGAGCTGGTCGCCAACGAGCAGCTGCCCGGCGGCCCGGAGGGCGACCCGCGGGCCGCCGCCGTGCTGGAGGCGCCGCTGCAGCCCGAGGCGCACCACGCCAGCGGCACCAAGGCCGTCCTGGTGCACCGCACCCGCTACAGCGGCATCCGGGTCGCGGCCGGGATGGACCACGTCATCGAGGGCCCGGAGAAGTCCGACACCGTCGCGGAGTCCGAGGCCGACCACTGCCGGATCAGCGTCACCACCGTGCTCAAGGCCGGACAGCGGCTGCG
>NZ_JBEXJK010000449.1:0-6463 GCF_040609095.1 Kitasatospora sp. NPDC004799 | reverse complement strand
GCCAGCACCAAGCCCGGAACAGCCACTACAAACGACGAGGCCACAGCCCGAAAACCGAAGCCTCATCACGCTAAGCACCGTTGCAGTACTAGGGCGTGTCTGACAGTTCGCGTTGGATCAGCGAGCGGCGTTGGGGTGCGTGCATCGCAAGGCGGAGGTGGGGGCACCTCCCGGCCGGAGGCTGGGGGCGGAGCCACTGCGGTGGGGGCACCTCCCGGCCGCCAGGCTGGGGGCCATTGGCGACCGACGACAACGCGGCGAGGTGCGTGCCCCGGCGTCGCGAGCCCAACTGGAACTGCCAGACACGCCCTGAACCTTCCATCGGCCCGCCCCGCTCAGAGGCCGATCCGGAGCGGGGTGAGCCGGGTGGCGATCAGGTTGGTGGCGCCCCGGTCCCGCTCGATGTGGCCGTGGACCAGCAGCCCGGCCCGGTCCAGGGCGGTGCGGCGCTGGGACTCCCAGACCGGGCGGTTGCAGATCACGTTGATCAGCCCGGTCTCGTCCTCCAGGCTGAGGAAGAGCACCCCGCCGGCCGTCGGCGGCCGCTGCCGGTGGGTGACCAGGCCGCCGACCACCACCGCCGTCCCCGGCGGCACGTCCGGGAGCCGGTCGGCGGGGAGGGCGCCGCCGCGCTCCAGCTGGGCGCGCAGGTGCTGCAGCGGGTGGCTGGTGGCGGAGGTCCCGGTGGCCCACAGGTCGGCGATGGTCTCCTCGACCGGGCTCATGCCGGGCAGTTCCGGCGCCTCGGTGCCGGGGGTGGTGCCGGGGATCAGCTCGGCCGAGACCCCGGCGAACGCCCCGGCCGCCCACAGTGCCTGACGGCGCGTCAGGCCGAATCGGTCGAAGGCGCCCGCCGTCGCCAGCGCCTCCAGGACGGGCCCGGGCAGGCCGGTGCGGCGGGCGAAGTCCTCCAGGTCGGCGTACGGCTGCCCGGCCACGATCGCCTCGGCCTGCGGGGTGCCGATGCCGCGCACCGTCTCCAGGCCCAGCCGGATCGCCGGCTGCGGACGTCCGGCGGTCAGCGGCGGCTTCGGGGTCGGCCCCCGGTACGGCTCCAGGGTGGGCCGCGCCCCGCTGGCGTTGACGTCCACCCCGCGCACCCGCACGCCGTGCCGCCGGACGTCCGCGACCAGGCTGAGCGGCGAGTAGAAGCCCATCGGCTGGTTGGCCAGCAGCGCGCAGGTGAAGGCCGCCGGGAAGTGGTGCTTCAGCCAGGCGCTGGCGTACACCAGGTAGGCGAAGCTGATCGCGTGGCTCTCCGGGAAGCCGTAGTTGGAGAAGGCCTCGATCTTGACGTAGACGTCCTCGGCCACCTCGGGCGGGATGCCGCGCTCGGCCATCCCGCCCAGCAGCCGCTCGCGCAGCCGGGCGACCCGCTCGTGCGAGCGCTTGGCGCCCATCGCCTGGCGCAGCCGGTCGGCCTCCGCGGGGGTGAACCCGGCGCAGTCGATGGCGAGTTGCATCATCTGCTCCTGGAACAGCGGCACCCCCAGGGTCTTGCCGAGCGCGTTCTCCATCAGCGGGTGCGGGCAGCCGGCCGGCTCCACCCCGGCGCGGCGGCGCAGGTACGGGTGGACGGAGCCGCCCTGGATCGGGCCGGGGCGGATCAGCGCGACCTCGACCACCAGGTCGTAGAAGTGGTCCGGCTTCAGCCGGGGCAGGGTCGCCATCTGCGCCCGGGACTCGACCTGGAACACGCCGACGGTGTCGGCCCGGCGCAGCATCGCGTACACACCCGGGTCGTCGTCCGGGATGGTGGCCAGGTCGTAGCGCAGGCCGTGGTGCTCCGCGACCAGGTCGCAGGCGTCGTGCAGCGCGGCGAGCATGCCGAGGCCGAGCAGGTCGATCTTCACCAGCCCGGCGCCGGCGGTGGACTCCTTGTCCCACTGGAGCACGGAGCGCCCGGGCATCCGGGCCCACTCGGTGGGGCAGATCTCGCCGATCGGCTCCCGGGTGAGCACCATGCCGCCCGAGTGGATGCCCAGGTGGCGGGGCAGGCCGTGGAGCTGGGTGGCGAGCTGGAGCACGTCGGCGGGGATGACGGCGTCCGCGCCGGGGGCGGAGCGGAAGTCGGTCTGCCGGCTGAACGCGTCCACCTGCCCCTGCGGGTAGCCGAGCACCCGGGCGGCGTCGCGGATCGCCAGCCGGGGCCGGTAGGTGATCACGTTGGCGACCTGGGCGGCGTGCTCGCGCCCGTAGCGGCGGTAGACGTACTGGATGACCTCCTCGCGGCGGCGGTTCTCGATGTCCAGGTCGATGTCGGGCGGCCCGTCCCGGGCGGTGGAGAGGAAGCGTTCGAACAGCAGCTTGTAGTGGATCGGGTCGACGGCGGTGATCCCGAGGGCGTAGCAGACCGCCGAGTTGGCGGCCGAGCCGCGGCCCTGGCACCAGATGTCCCGGCTGCGGCAGAAGTCCACGATGTCGTGCACGATCAGGAAGTAGCCGGCCAGGTCGAGGTCCTCGATCACGTCCAGCTCCCTGGCGAGCTGGCGGCGGGCCGCGGCGTTGCCGGGGCCGAAGCGGGCCGGGCCGCCGGCCGCGACCAGGGCGCGCAGGTGGCTGATCTCGGTCTCGCCCGCGGGGACGGGGAAGCCGGGCAGCTCCGGGTCCAGCCGGGCGAAGTCGAAGGCGCAGGCCCGGCCGAGTTCGGCGGTGGCCCGCTGCACCCCGGGGAACCGGGCCAGTCGGCCGGCCATCTCACGGCCCGAGCGCAGGTGCGCGGTGCCGGCCGCCCTGGTCCAGCCGACCGCGTCCTGGAGGGTGCGGCGCTCGTGCAGCGCGGCGAGGCTCTGCGCGAGGCGGCCCTGGGCGGGGCCGGCGTGGTGGGCGTTGGTGGAGGCGACGACGGGGAGCCGCGCCTTCGCCGCGAGGGCGGCGAGGGCGTCGTTGCGCCGGTCGTCGCCGGGCAGCCACTGGTCGATCAGCTCGACGTGGACGTTCTCCCGGCCGAACGCCTCGGTGAGGGTGCGCAGCCGGCGCTCGGCCTCGCCGTGGTCGGGGTCGCGCGCCCCGGTGAGGGCGGCGGGGACCCGTCCGAGGCGGCAGCCGGTGAGCACCGCCCAGTGGCCGCCGTGCGCGTCGGCGAGCGCCGCGAGGTCGTACACCGGGTTGCCCTTGGCGCCGCCGGCTAGCTGGGCGGCGGCGATCGCGGCGGAGAGCCGGCGGTAGCCGGCCGGGTCGCGGGCGAGGACCAGCAGGTGCTCCTCGGCGCCGCCGTCGCGGAGGGTCAGCTCGGCGCCGAAGGCGGTGGCCAGGCCGGTGCCCCGGGCCGCCTCGGCGAGCCGGACGGCGGCGTACAGGCCGTCGTGGTCGGTGACGGCGAGGGTCTCCACGCCCAGCCGGACCGCCTCGGTGACCAGTTCCTCCGGGTCGCTGGCGCCGTCCAGGAAGCTGAAGGCGGAGTGGACGTGCAGTTCGGCCCAGGGATCGGCGCTGTCGGTCCTGTCGGTCCTGTCGGCGCTGTCGGCGGGGGGCTCCCCGGCGGCGGAGTCCTCGGCGGGGCGGCGCAGCGGGACGACCGTACGGTCCGGCGCCGCGCCGGTCAGCCGGCGGTGCAGTTCGCTCCAGGGGAGGGTGGGGTGGCTGGTGAAGCCCATCGGGGGGTGCCTTCGTCGTTCTCGTGCTCGTCCTGCTCCCCCCTCCGGCCGCTCGCCTTCTTCCGGGTTCCGGGGCCGCTAGTCGTAGCCGGCCTCCAGGTACCAGGCACCCCCCTCCACGGTGAGCAGCAGCGCCCGGCCGTCGCCCACCACGACCTGGAACCGCGCCCGGCGCCGGGCCAGCGACTGGTCCCACCAGTGCTCGACCGCAGGCCAGGGCCCGGTCCAACCGTCCACCCGCTCCTCCCGGCCCCCGACCACGACCAGGGCCGGCCGGGCCGACACCCCCGCCCGGCCGTCCACCGTGACCGGCCGCCCGGCCCCGTCCAGCACCCGCACCGGCGCCGGCTCCCGCAGCACCACGGCGGGCCACACCTCCGGCAGCCGGCCCGGCCAGGGCGCGTCGGCCGGCACGGCCGCCCGGTACGGCTCGCCCCACGGCACCTTGACCACCTGCTCGCCCGGGCCGCGCCCGCCGGCCGGCTCGATCCGGCGCAGCCCGGCGTGCCCGAGCACCGCCTGCACCCGGGCGACCGCGCGCTCCACCCGGTCGTCCGCGACGGCCTGGCCCCACAGCGCGAGCTGGCGGCCCTGGTCCGGGGAGAGGCCGTCGGGGGCCAGCCGGAGGAGGGTGAAGCCCGTCCGGCCGTCGCCCGGGTCGCTATGCTGGTCGCTGTTCCGCCGGGCGCCGTTCGGGTCGCTGCTCGAAGCGCTACTTGAGGCGCTACTCGGGGCGCCGTTCGGGGCGCTGCTCGGGGCGCTGCTCGGGGCGCTCGCGAAGGTGCCCGCGCCCTGCCAGGCCTGGAGCTGCCAGCGGACCCGCTCGGCCAGCGCCGTCGCGGACAGCCGGCCCTCGTGCCGCCACAGCCGGGAGGCCGTCCGGCCGTCCGCGCAGGCCACCTCGACGGCCACCCGGCGGCAGGTCAGCCCGGCCCCGGCCAGCCGCTGGTGCAGCTGCTCGGCCAGCGCGCGGGCGACGAACACCAGCGGCTCGGCCAGCGGCTCCGGCGGGTCGAAGCGCTGCTCGACGGCGAGGTCCGGCTCCTCGTCGCGCGGCACCAGCGGGCGCGGCTGCAGGCCTCGGGCCAGCCGGTGCGCGACCGTCCCGGCCGGGCCGAAACGGTCCGCGACCGACTCGGCCGGCAGCGCGGCGAAGGCCCCGACGGTGGGCAGGCCGAGCCGCCCGAGCAGTTCGGCCAGCGCCTCGTCGCCCAGCGCGCCCACCGGGTACGGGGCGAGGAACTCCGCCGTCCGGCCGGCCGGGACCAGCACCCCGGCCCGGGCGGCGAGCACGGCGGCGAACAGGCCGTCGGCGACACCGACCCGGGCCTGCGGGGCGGCTGCCCGCCGCCCGTCGACGGCAGCCGGGCCGTCGACGGCAGCCGGACCGGGGACGGCAGCCGGGGCGGCGTCCGGGACCTTCCCGGGGGCGGCGTCCTGGGCCGCACCCGGGACGGCGTCCGGGAGGAGCGGCTGCCCGAGGGCGTCCGCCACCGCTCCGGCGACCTGGCCGGCCAGCGCCTCCTCCCCACCGAAGTAGCGGCCCGGGCCCTTCACCGGGATGGCGCACAGGCCCGGGCGGATCACCTCCACCCGGGGCGTGAACGCCTCCACCGCCGCGACCACCGGCTCGAAGCGGCGGGTCTCCGCCTCCGGGTCGCGGTCGCACAACGCCAGCTCCGGGCAGAGCCGCTGGGCCAGCTTGAGCCGCTGCCCCTGCCGCACCCCGGCCGCCCGGGCGCCCGCCGAGCAGGCGAGGATCCGCCCGCCCTCGGTCACCGCGACCGGGTCGTCGCCGGTGACGGCCACCACCGGCCAGTCCGGGCACCAGACCACCAGCACCCGGGGGGTTCTGTCGTCCGCCATCTCAGACCACCGCCGCCACGAGGGGCGCCGTCGGCTCCGCCGGTACGGCCATCGGCTGGGGCTGTTCCCGGAGCGGCTGTTCCTGGAACGACCGTTCTCGCTGCGACTGCTCCTGGAACGAGCGTTCTCGCTGCGGCCGTTCCCGGAGCGAGTGTTCCTGGAGCGGGCGTTCCTGGAGCGGGCGCACCGCGCCGTGCTCGTCCGGCAACCAGAGCCGGGCCGTCCGCCCGCGCACCGCCGAGCCGCGGCCCTCGGCCACCACCTCCACCTGCCGGCCGACGAGCTGCCCGTGGCCGTCGCCCAGCCCGAACCAGCGCCCGGAGCGCACCCCCAGCCGCAGGGCCGCGCCCGGCCACGGCCCGGCGACCAGCAGCACGCAGCCGCTGCGCCGCAGCACCGCCGCCAGCCGGGCGGCCAGCTTCGGCGGCACCGGCCCGTCCGGGCGCAGCATGATCAGCTCGACCGCGCCGGCCAGCACCGAGACCACCTCGGCCCAGTGCGGCCCCGGGTCGTCCGCGACCAGCAGGCGTCGCAGGTCCAGCCCGTACCCCTCGGCGGCGGCCAGCCCCAGGTCCGGCAGGCCGACCGCCGCGGCCCAGCCGCCCTCGGTCTCCTTCACCCCGGAGGCGAGCGCCAGCAGCAGTCCGGCGTCCCCGCCCGCCACCGACACCGCCGTCCCCCGGCGCAGCCCGGCGTCGGGCAGCACCTCCCGCAGCGCGGACGGCACCGGCAGCAGTCCTCGCCCCTCGCGTTCCCCCCGCTCCCCCGGCACGGCAGCCGGGGACGCCACCGGGCGGAGCACGGGGCGTGCGGGCCGCTCGGCGGTGGATTCGAAAACAGGTTCGAAAACGGACACAACCCCAGGATCGAACATTCGTTCGCAAAGATTCAAGTCCGACTCGACCACCCCACCCGTCACTCTCCGCACATCCCGCCCCGGCGTGACCCGGCTGGCCGAGGGCGTCTCCTCGTACAAGACCTTCATCTCGGCGCTGCTCGAC
>NZ_JBEXJK010000448.1:0-6490 GCF_040609095.1 Kitasatospora sp. NPDC004799 | reverse complement strand
GCGGGGGGTCTGGGCGCGGTGGACCGCGCGCGGCCCCCGCCCCCGCTTCCGCGTGTCCGGAGGGCGGTGCGGGTGCCGGTGCCGGGCGTCCCGGGGTGTGGGCCCGGTGCCGGGGGTCTCCGGGGTGGGGTGTACCGGGGCTCCGGGTACCGCGGGGATGTCCCGCGCTCCGGCGGCCCGGTACGGGCGCCTCCAGGACCGCCGGAACGCCGAGGGGCGGCACCCGTACGGTCACGGGTGCCGCCCCTCGGCGGTGCGCTGCTCCGCGCGCTGTTCCGCGCGCTAGACGATCAGGCTGAGCGGCAGGATCAGGGCGATGGCGACCACCGAGATCACCGTCTCCATCACCGACCAGGACTTCAGCGTCTGCCCGACGCTCATCCCGAAGTACTCCTTCACCAGCCAGAAGCCGGCGTCGTTGACGTGCGAGAGGAACAGCGAGCCGGCGCCGATCGCGAGCACCAGCAGGGCCGCGTGGGTCGAGGACATGTTCGCGGCGAGCGGGGAGACGATGCCGGCCGCGGTGATCGTGGCGACCGTCGCCGAGCCGGTGGCCAGGCGGATCAGCACGGCGATCAGCCAGCCCAGCAGCAGTGCCGAGATGTGCCACTTGCCGGACCACTCGCTCACCGCGTTGCCGACGCCCACGTCGATCAGGGTCTGCTTGAAGCCGCCGCCCGCGCCGACGATGAACACGATGCCGGCGATCGGGCCGAGCGACTTGCCGACGGTGTCGGAGATCCGGGCCCGGTCGAAGCCGGCCGCCCTGCCGAGGGTCGCCATGCCGAGCAGGGTCGCCGCGAGCAGCGCGATCAGCGGGGAGCCGATGAAGTCGAACACCCGCTGGCCGATCGCCTTCGGGTTGTCGATCACCACGTCCGCCAGCGCCTTGCCGAGCATCAGCACGACCGGCAGCAGGATGGTGGCCAGCACCGCGGCGAAGGACGGGGTGCGGTCGTGCTTGGCCGTCTCCTCGGGGGCGGTGGCCGCCGGGATCTCCAGCGGGCCGACCCAGCGCTCGGCGAGCCGCGAGAACAGCGGGCCGGCGATGATCAGGGTCGGGACGGCGATCAGCAGGCCGAGCGCCAGGGTGATGCCGAGGTCGGCCTTCAGCGCGTCGACGGCGACCAGCGGGCCCGGGTGCGGGGGCACCAGGCCGTGCAGCACCGACAGGCCGGCCAGCGCCGGGATGCCGATCCGCATCAGCGGCACGTTGCCGCGGCGGGCGACCAGCAGCACGATCGGGATCAGCAGGACGACGCCGACCTCGAAGAACAGCGGCAGGCCGAGCACCGCCGCGATCAGCGCCATCGCCCAGGGCAGCGCCTTGTTGCCGGTGCGGGAGAGCACGGTGTCCGCGATGATGTTGGCGCCGCCGGAGTCCGCCAGCAGCTTGCCGAGCATCGCGCCGAGGCCGATCAGCAGGCCGACGCTGGCCACGGTGGAGCCGAAGCCCGTGGAGAAGCTGCTGAGCAGCTTGTCGAAGGGGGCACCCGCGACGGCGGCCAGCAGACCCGAGCCGAGCGTGAGGGCGAGGAACGGGTGCAGCTTCAGCTTGGTGATCAGTACGACGATCGCACCGATGCTGAGCAGCACCGCGATCAGCAGCTGGGAGTCGCTGCTGGTGTGCGGCAGGGCCGGTGGGGCGGCCGCCGCCAGCAGAGTGGGGGAAATGCTCACGCGAGGTCTCCATTGACGGGCCGCAGCAGTGCCACGGCCATCTCGACGAGTTCTTCGGGGGACGGGCCCACGTCCAGGACGGTGCCGCGCTCGTCCGCTCCCAGCGGCTCCAGGGTGGCGTACTGGGAGTTGAGCAGCGAAGTCGGCATGAAGTGGCCCGTGCGGTGGGAGATCCGGTCCTCGACCAGGTCGTGGCCACCGCTGAGGTGCAGGAAGTAGGCACCCGGGGCGTCCGCGCGCAGGATGTCGCGGTAGCCGTGCTTGAGCGCCGAGCAGGTGACCACACCGCCGGTGCCGTCCTCGGTGTGCGCCTTGAGCCACGCGCCGATGGCGCGCAGCCAGGGTTCACGGTCCTGGTCGTCCAGCGGGATGCCGGCGGACATCTTGGCGATGTTGGCCGGCGGGTGGAACTCGTCCGCCTCGGCGAAGGGGAGGTCGAGGCGGTCCGCCAGCAGGCGGGCCAGGGTGGTCTTGCCGACGCCGGAGACGCCCATCACCACAACGGTGAGGGGGGTCCGCGGGAGGTCGTGGTTCTCGACGCTGAGAGCCATGGGTGGTGCTCCTTCGTTGCCTGGCCGCCACTATCGCCTCAAAGATATGACGTATTCAAGTGGCGGAAACCAAATCGTCATACTTTTACTTCCCGCGGGTAGGGGCCTCCGCGGGCCCGGCCGAGGCGCTCGGCGCGGCGGGGACGGGCCGGCCGGGGTCGGGGGCACGGACGGCGGGTGGGGCGGATCACACCCGTCCGCGGGCGGGCCGGGGTGGGCGTGGGACTTCGCCCGGCGGACGTCTAGGCTGGGCGGATGGAGATCCAGGGGCTGCCCGGGCGGCTGCTTGACGAGCTCGGGCCGGCGATCGCGTCGGGGGAGATCCCCGAGGGGGCGGTGCTGCGCGGGGAGGAGCTGGAGACCCGGTTCGGGGTGTCCCGGACGGTGGTCCGGGAGGCGGTGCGGGTCCTGGAGGGGATGCGCCTGGTCGCGTCCCGGCGGCGGGTCGGGATCACCGTGCAGCCGAAGTCGCTCTGGGACGTCTTCGACCCGATGGTGATCCGCTGGCGCCTGGCCGGCTCGGACCGCGCCGCCCAGCTGCGCTCGCTCGGCTCGCTGCGGACGGCCGTCGAACCGGCCGCGGCCGCGCTCGCCGCCACCCACGCCAGCGACGACGACCGGCGCGAACTCAGCTCACTGGCCGTGGATCTGACGGTCACCGCGCGGGCCGCCGACCTGAACGCCTTCCTCCAGCACGACATCGCCTTCCACTCCCTGGTGCTGCGGGCCTCCGGCAACGAGATGTTCGCCCACCTCGGGGACACCGTCGCGGCGGTGCTCACCGGCCGCACCGAGTACCATCTGATGCCCCATCAGCCGGAGTCGTACGCGATCCGGTTGCACCGCGAGGTCGCGGAGGCGATCTGCGCCAAGGACGCCGTCCACGCCGAGCAGGCGATGCGGACGATCGTGACCGGGGCGCTGGAGGAGCTCAACCTCCAGCTGGGCTGAACCTCCGGGTGGACTGAGCCTTCAGGTGGGCCGAGCCTCCCATCGGGCTGAGCGCCGGGGCCGTCGGGGTTGCCGGGACTGCCCGGATCACGCTGTTTGACGGCAGTTCGACGGTTTCGGACGCATAGTCCCGGTTCGGCGGGGCAGAGTGAGGCGAAGGGGCGTGTTTCGTGTGCGCCCGTTCCGTATGCTTCACCGAACACGCGCCATGCGCCTGGGGGTCGCTCGATGTCCGTGCCACGCCGCCGTCGCCGTCGCCGCCTGCCCGACGAGGTGCGCGCCGCCGCAGTCCGGGCGGTGCTCTGCCTGTCCTTCACCCTGGTGGGTGTCGTGGTGGCGACGCTGGCCTCGTACGCGGGCAGTTGGCTGCTGACGCCCGCGCTGCTGGCGATGGGGCTCGGGGTGTTCGGCACCATGTGGTGCCTGCTGGAGATCCTGATCTCCCGCCAGGTCGCGGCCCAGCGGATGCGGGCGCCGGGCTCCGCGTACCCGATGGCGGGCAGCCGGGCGGCCGCCGAGCCGCCGGCCGCGCGGCCGCTGCCCCGGCCCGGCTCGTCCTCGGTGTACCGGCAGCCGTACGAGTCGGCGCCGCCGCAGTCACCGCCGCAGCCGCAGCCGTACGGGCCGGGGCCGCAGCAGCCGTACGGGCCCGGGCGACAGCAGCAGTGGCCGCAGCAGCAGCCCTACCAACCGCCGCAGCCGCCGCGCCAGGCCCGGGTGCGGACCAACCACCCCTGAAGCGTGCCGGTCAGTCCCCCGTCGGCAGCGCCCGGTAGTGGGTGGTGAGCCGGCGGTCCCCGTCCAGGACGTGGAAGGCCAGCATCGGCGGGTGGTCGAAGGCGATGTCGCTCCCGCCCTCGCAGGGCAGGGTGACGGTGGAGACCACGCCGGGCGCGACCAGGAGCGGCAGGCCGGCGAACGTGGTCGCCGCGCCCGTGTGGGAGTGGCCGCAGAGCAGGGCGGCCACCCGGGGGTGCCGGTGCAGCACCCGCGCCAGCCGGTCCTCGCCGAACTGGCGGATCGGGTCGACGTACGGCAGGTGCAGCTCCACCGGCGGGTGGTGGAAGGCCACCAGGGCGGGCAACTCGGTACGCCCCTCGGCGAGTTGCGCGTCCAGCCAGTCCAGCGTCGGCTCGTCCAGCAGGCCGTCGTGCTGCCCGGGTATCGACGAGTCGAGCATCAGCACGTCCGCGCCCGGCAGCCGGTGCAGCCGGTTGACCGGCCCCTCCTCCGGCGCCTCGCCGAGCAGCACCTCCCGGTACGGCGCCCTGGAGTCGTGGTTGCCGGGGCAGATGAGCACCGGGTGACGGGACTTGAGCGCCTCGGCCACCTCCCGGTACTCCTCGGGCCGGCCGTGGTCGGCGAGGTCACCGGTGACCAGCACCGCGTCCAGCGGACCGGGCAGGGCGTCGAGGTACGCCATCACCTGCTCGGTCCGCCGCCGGGCGCGCCGGCCGCCGTCCCCGTGGTGGACCTGGCCGAGGTGGGTGTCACTGAGGTGCGCGATCGTCAGCATGATGATCACGCTAGCCAGTTCATCCCTGCGGGGGAACCTCCGCGGGGCGCTTGAACATCCGGGTGGCGGTGATCTCGCCGTGGATGGTCGGGCCGTCCGGGTCCGGCGCGGCGGGCAGGCCCGGGCGCAGGTGCTCCTCGACCGAGATGTACTTGAGGCCGGCCCGCAGGTCGGCGTCGTTGCGCAGGCGGATCACCAGCGGGAACTCGGCGAGCGCGGTGGTGTCGAACAGGCCGGTGGTGTAGATCAGCTGGACGCCGAGCGCGTCGGCCACGGCCCGCTGGAGCTCCAGCAGGTAGGTGGCGTTGGCCCGGCCGATCGGGTTGTCCAGGAACAGCGTGCCGGCGTGCCGCAGCTGGGACTGGCCGCGGTCGTTGGCGCGCAGCGCGGCCATCGTGCAGTACAGCGCGATGGCGGCGGTGAGCAGCTGGCCGCCGGAGAAGACGTCGGACATCTGGCCGACGCCGACCCGCTCGGCGCGCAGCACCGCGTCCGGCTTGAGGATCTCGACGCTGACGCCCTTGGGGCCGATCGCGGCGGCGACCCCGCGCAGCAGCAGGGACATGCCGTCGCGGCGCAGGTCGCTGTTCTTCCTGACGGCCGCGCGGGTGGCCTCGTCGATGACCTCGCCGAGGCGCTCGACCAGGGTGGCGTGGTCCGGGTCCTCGAAGCGGATCCGGAGGAACTCCTGGCCGGACCACTCCCCCAGGCCCTCGGGCAGCCGGGACAGCCGCTGGGCGGCGCGCAGCGTGGTGAGCGAGGACTCGACCAGGCCGCGCAGCCGGTCCACGATCGAGCCGCGGTTCTTCTCCAGCTGGGCGAGCTCGTCGGTGAGCACCCGCAGCCGGGGCGCGAAGGCGGCCGCCCAGGCGGCGGCGTGCTCGGGCAGCGCGGAGGCGGGCAGTTCGCGGATCTGCTGGCGGGCGGGGGTGCGGACGGCCTCGTAGCGGGCCGCGTTGGCGTGCCGGACCAGGGCGTCGGAGGCGTCGCGGACGGCGAGTTCGGCGGAGGACAGCTCGCCGGCGGCGGTGCGCAGGGCGCGACGGGCCTCGGTGGCGCCGGTGCGGGCCTCGGCCAGCGAGCCCAGGTACGGCTCGACCGGGTCGTCCGGGTCCTCCTGGTGGTCGCGCAGGCCGTCGCGCAGCTGGCCGGCCAGCTCGTCGAAGTCGGCGGCGGCGGCCTGGGCGGTGTCGAAGGTGCGCTGGAGGTCGGCGTGCGCGGTGCGGGCGGCGTCCAGGGCCTCGCGGCGCTCGGCGAGGCGGCTGGTGGCGGTGCGCAGCAGGGCCTGGGCGTGCTCCGGGTCGGTGGGGACGAGGTCCTCGGGCAGCTCGGTGTGCGCCTCGCCGTCGGCGGGGGCGGAGCGTTCGGCCTCGCCGCGCAGCCGGCCGAGCTGCTCGCTGGCGGCGGCGGAGCGGGCCTCGATGGTGGCGACCAGTTCCTCGGCGCGGGCGGCGGCGGCCTGTCGGGCCGGGCCGTCGGCGCCGTCGGGGCTGCCGAGGAGTTCCTCGGCGCGGGTGCGCACCTTGTTGGTGAGGCGGTCGAGTTCGGCCGCGGCGGCGGCCTCGTCGCCCTCGGCGCGGGCCTGTTCGGCGCGCAGGTCGGCGCCGACGCCGACCTTCTCGTACAGCTGGGAGGCGGCGCGGTAGGCCTCGCGCAGGGCGGGCAGCGCGGCGGGGGCGGTCTCGGCGGGCTCGTCGGCCTGCTCGGCGGCGGGGATCTCGGCGCGTTCGGCGCGCAGCGCGCGGGCGGTGCGGCGGGCGTCGTCGGCGGCGCGCTGGGCGGCGCGGCGGTC
>NZ_JBEXJK010000447.1:0-6507 GCF_040609095.1 Kitasatospora sp. NPDC004799 | reverse complement strand
CAGCCGGACGGGCGTAGGCCACCTGGCCCACGCCCGACAGCAAGATCAACACCTAGTCCAACCGGGTGTCGTACACCTAGATCGTGATAGTCCCGGTGTGGGCAGTGACCGGCGGGGCTGGGGCGGGCCCCGGGCGGGAGAGGCGTGGTGGGTTGGCGGCGGGGGCGGTCCGGCGGCCCTGTCCAGCATCGCGGAGGCGCTTCGCGGGGATGAGGGGGGTGGTGTGCGACGGCCGGTCGGGCCGGGGTGGCCCGGGCTTGCTGGGCCGCAGGGCTCCGGACGGGGAGATGGTCGGGCGGGGCGGCACGGCTGCCTGGCCCGAGGGCATCACCGTGGCGCTGTGCGGGTGTGGGGGCGGTCGGTGGGGCGGATGGGCCCCAGGTGGGAGAGGCGTGGTGGGCCGGCGCAGCGGCCCCGTTCGGCATCGCGGAGGTGCTGCGCGGGTGTGGGCGGCGGCCGGTGGGGCCGGCGTGGTCTGAGCCCGGCAGCGCTGTGTGCTGCGTGGGTGTGAGGGGGGATGTGCGACGGCCGGTCGGGCCGGGGGCGGGGCCGAGGTGCTGGCGGTGGTCGGTTGGGCGGGGTGGGAAGTCCGAGCACCGGTCGGCCACCCGCGCGCCCTGCTCCTCGCTCGTCACGCCGGATGTCCCCATGCCCGGCCCGGATCCTGCCCCTGCCCCTGCCCCTGCCGCCCCCGCCACCACCCCGCCGGGCCCGTAGGGTGCGGGGATGAAGCGCTATCTGCTGACCGGCACCCCCGGGGCCGGGAAGACGGCGATCCTGCGGTGGCTGGAGTGCGCGGGCTACCCGGTGGTCGAGGAGGCCGCCACGGACGTGATCGCGCTGCGGCAGGCCCAGGGCGAGCCGGAGCCGTGGACGGACCCGTCGTTCGTGGACGCGGTGGTCGCCCTGCAGCGGCGGCGGCAGGAAGGGGCGGTCGGCCTGCCGGGGGAGGTGCGGTTCTTCGACCGTTCGCCGGTGTGCACGTACGCCCTGGCGGTGTACCTCGGCCACCCGGTGACCCCGGCCCTCACCGCGGAACTCGACCGCATCCGGCAGGCAGCGGTCTACGAGCGCCGGGTGTTCTTCGTGGAGAGCCCGGGCTTCGTCACCCCGACCGGGGCGCGGCGCATCTCGTACGAGGAGTCGCTGCGGTTCGAGCGGATCCACCGGGAGGCCTACGCCGAGTTCGGGTACGCGTGCGTCCCGATCGCCCCGGGGCCCCTCGCCGACCGGGCGGCGGCCGTCGTACGGCACCTCGGCCCGGCCGCTGCCCGGCACGGAGGCTGACGCCTGTCGGGTCCCCCGGCCCGGCGGATTCCCGGCAGCCACCTCAGGTGAGCCCGCCGGCCTCCCGGGCCGCCTGCTCCACGCGGTCGCGGTGGGCCCGCCACCAGGCGGCGTCGCCGGGGGCGGTGTTGGCGCCGTCGGAGCGCTGGCCGGTGGCGCCGTCCACGAGTTCGCGGACCAGGTCGGCGTGGCCGACGTGCCGGTGGGTCTCGGCGATCATGTGGACGAGCACCCGGTGCAGGGTCTGCTCGTGGCGGGCGCCGAACGGCACCGTGCCGACGGCGTCCAGCGGCAGCGCCTCGATGGTGGCGTCGGAGTGCGACCAGACCCGCCGGTAGCGCCCGATGACCTCCTCGGTGCTCTCGTCCGCCCGTGCCCACAGGTCGCCGTTCGGCTCGGTCCCGCCGATGATCCACAGCGGGGCCGGCTCGGGGAAGGGGCGGCCGAAGGTCTCGCCGAAGTACAGCGCCTCGGCGCCGGTGACGTGCTTGACCAGGCCCAGCAGGTTGGTCCCGGTGGGGGTGAGCGGGCGGCGCAGGTCGTACTCGGAGAGGCCTTCGAGCTTCCAGAGCAGGGCGTCGCGGGCGTCCTGGATGTAGATCCGGAGGTCGGTCTTGTCATCTGTCACGGTCATGGGATCAGTCTGTTGACCACAGGATGCCTGTCCACCGGTTTCCGATCCCCACCGACCCATGACGCTCAGTCAACTCATGGCATGATCAAGCCCGTTCACCCGATGGGCGACCCCGAAGGAGCGGAGATGACCGGCGAGGCCTGGTCCTGGGACGAGACGCTGTTCGCCGGAACGGCCGCCCACTACACCCGCGGCAGGCTCCCGTACGCCCCCGGGCTGGCGGAGGCGCTGGCCGATGCGCTGGAGCTCGACGGCCGGGGGCCCGACGCCCGCGGGCGACTGCTCGACGTGGGGTGCGGGCCGGGGACGCTGGCGCTGGGCCTGGCGCACCTGTTCGGCGAGGTCGTCGGGGTGGACCCGGACGCCGGGATGATCGCCGAGGCGCGCCGGGCGGGCGCCGCCGAACCCAAGGCCACCTGGGTGCGGGCCCGGGCCGAGGAACTGCCCTCGGGCCTTGGCACCTTCACGCTGGCGGTCTTCGGCCAGTCCTTCCACTGGATGGACCGCGAGCTGGTGGCGGCGACCGTACGGCGCCTGCTGCGGCCCGGCGGCGCCCTGGCGCACATCTCGGACCTGAAGGGCGAACCGCGGCCCACCGAGGGTCTGCCGCACCCGCCGGTGCCGTACGACGCGATCGGGGAACTCGTCCGGCGCTACCTCGGCCCGGTCCGCCGCGCCGGGCGGGGGACGCTGCCGCACGGCACACCGGGCGACGAGGCCGCCGTCCTCGCCCGCGCGGGCTTCACCGGTCCGCAGCGGATCGTCGTCCCGGGCGGGCAGCCGCTGGAGCGCTCGGCCGACGAGGCGGTCGCGGGCGTCCTCTCGCTCTCCTTCTCCGCCCCGCACCTCTTCGCCGAGCGCCTCCCGGCCTTCGAGGCGGACCTCCGCCGCCTCCTCGCCCGGACCTCGCCGTCGGGGCTCTTCTCGGAGCGGCAGCCGAGCAGCGAGGTCTTCATCTGGCGTACTGCGGAGCAGCGCTGACGGACCGGGGCAGGAGGCGGGCGGTCAGCGGACGACGTCGAAGACCTGCTTCTGGACACCGTTCCCGTACGCCTCGTGCTCGACCAGCTTCAGCTTCTGGGCGTCCTTGTCCGTCGCGCTGAACAGGCGCTTGCCCGCGCCGAGCAGCAGCGGGAAGACCAGCAGGTGGTAGCGGTCGATCAGGCCGGCGTCCGAGAGGGCGTGGTTCAGGGCGGCGCTGCCGTGGACGATGATCGGGCCGCCCTCGGTCTCCTTCAGCGCGGCGACCTCGTCGATCGAGCGCAGGATGGTGGTCTCGCCCCAGTTCGACACCAGGTCGTCCTCGGTGAGGGTGGTGGAGACGACGTACTTCGGCAGCGTCTTGTAGCGGGCGAACTCCGCCATCTCCGGCCACACCGGGCTGAACGCCTGGTAGCTGACCCGGCCGAGCAGCATCGCGGTGGCCTCCTCCTGCTCCCGGCCCTTGATCTCGAACGCCTCGGGGAGGAAGTCGATGTCCTTGAAGGTCCAGCCGGAGTTGCGGTAGCCGGGTTCGCCGCCGGGGCCCTCGACGACGCCGTCGAGCGAGATGAAGGCGGTGCTGATCAGGGTGCGCATGAGTGGTTCCTCGGTTCTCGTATTTCGTAGGTCGTAGGTCGTATGTCGCAGGGAGGTCCGGCAGGGGCGGGCCGGCAGGGGCGGGCCGGCAGGGGCGGACCGGGTCAGGCGAGGAGCCCGGCCAGCCACCGCTGCCAGGCGGCCTCGGCCTCGGCCCCGTCCGGAACCCGGCCGAAGAGGTGGTGGAACATCAGCACCAGGCCGGAGCCGTGGTGGAAGGTGTAGAGCCCGTCGGCGGTGCGGACCTCGAAGCGCTCGTCGTCCGCCCAGACCACCTCGCCGTCCAGCGGCGGCAGGCCCGCCGGTTCGCCGTGGACCCGCGTGCCCACGGCGGCCGGGAGCGGCAGCGACAGGGCGCCGGCGAGCAGGGCCCGGACCTCCGACACCGTCCGGTCGCCCGACGGCGCGGCGGCGAAGACGGGGACGGCGGTGCGGCCGGGGAAGTGGGCGAGGTACTCGCGGAGCGTGTGGAGGTGGAACGGCCAGCCGCGGCGCAGCGCGTCGTACTCGTCCTGCCAGTCGTCGCCGAGCAGCCCGCTGTGGACCACGCGGAGCACCGTGGAGCCGCCGTCCCGGCCCTCGACCAGGTACTCGAAGGCCATGAAGCGGCCGTCCCCGCCGGTGGCCGTACGGGTGGCCAGGCGCTTGCCGGGCTCGTAGGCGGTGACGACGGCCTCCTCGCGGTGGCCCCCGGTCTCCATGACGGCGGTGCCGCCCTCGCGCGGGTCCAGCTCGTTGCGGCCCATGAACCAGGAGTCGATCCCCGGGCCGGTGGCGATCGCCTCCCAGACCTCCTCCGGGCTCGCCGGGAGGGAGGTCTCCAGCTCGATCTCGAACGGGTGGGTCATCGCGGGTTCTCCTGGTTCGGTGCGGTCCTGGCTTCTTCCGTGGCAGTGCCGGTCGTTTCGGCCCGTTCGGCAGAGCCGGCAGAGCCGGCAGAGCCGGCAGGGCCGCCCTCCGCCCCGGCCCCGGGCTGTACGGCGGGGATCTGGTGGAGTCCGACGACCACCCGGTGGCTGCGGCCCCCGGGGGCGGACTCGTCGTGGTAGCGGCTGACGAGGGTGGCCACGGACTGGGCCAACTCCTCGGCGAAGGAGGCCCGGTCGGCCGCGGAGGCGAACCGCACCTGCGCGTCGATGCCGAAGGTGGCGACCCGTCGGCGAGCCCGGGAGGCGCCGGTCAGCAGGGTGCCGACCTCCTGCACCAGCCGGGAGCCGAGCGCCAGCAGCCAGCGGGCGGAGAGCTGGTCGGGGGAGCGGGCGGGGTCCGGGCTGACGGCGGCCAGGACGCTGGGGGAGATCACGTACGAGGACGCGGTGGCGCGGTACACCCGTTCGGTGACGTTGCCCTTGCGGCGTTCCTCGGCGAGTTCGACGAGGCCGTGCCGCTCCAGCTCCTTCAGGTGGTAGTTGACCTTCTGTCGGGGCAGGCCCAGCCGGGCGGCCAGCATGGCGGCCGAGGCGGGCTCGGTCAGGGCGGCGAGGAGGCGTGACCGCATCGGGTCCAGCGAGGCCTCGGCCGCGGCGGGTTCTTCGATCACGGCGACTTCCAGCACTGCTCCAGCATCCAGCCGACAAAAAAATTTGTCAAGGAAAAAATGCTTGTCGGTGGACGGGTGCCGGATGGGGTCGCAGCCGCCCGGTCGTCCGGCGCCGTTCGCGGTCACCGTATCGGGGGCCGGACGTGCCCCACGCCCGTGCCTTCCCCTGTGGGGCACGGGCGTGGGGCGCTTCTTCAGCAGGCGGCCGTCTTCAGGAAGCGGCCGCCCCGGGCTGCTCGTCGTGTCCCGCGATGGTCAGCCTGCACTGGCCGTCCTCGCAGGAGCGCTGGAGGCGGCCCCGCGAGACGGTCTGCATCAGCCCGATGGCCCAGCACATCGGGCAGCCGCGCAGGGCGAACAGTCCGATCGGCAGGAGGGCCAGGCCGGCCGGCCCGACCAGCGGGAGGAGGACGACCGAGCCGATCAGCGCGCCGAAGCCCACCACGCCGCGCGCGACGTGCTCGGGCAGGGACTTGCCGGCGTAGTCGGGACCCTCGGGCTTCGTTCCGGCCCGCACCTCGGCCGTCGTCTCGATCGTCGCCCTGGTCGTCGCCTTGGTCGTCGTCCTGGCCGTCGTCCTGGTCATCGTTGCGGGCATCGGTTCCCTCCGGGGGTCGGTTCGGGGGCGGCCAGCAGGGCCCGTTGGACTGCCGAACGGGCCCGGTGCAGGCGGGACTTCATCGCGGCCGTGCTGAGGCCCAGCGCGTCGGCGACCATCCGGCCGCTGTAGCCCTGGACGTCCCGCATGATCAGCACGCGGCGCTGGTCGGCGGGCAGGGCGGCGACCGCGGCCGCGACCCTGTCCGCTTCCAGGCGGCGCAGGACCGACTCCTCGGCCGAGGCCACGGAGGCGTCCTGCCACAGCGGCGCACCGTCGTCCCGCAGCGGTGCGCTGTCGTTCCGCAGTCGGGTCCGCGCGCGCCGGAGGCACTCGTTGCGGACGATGCGGAACATCCACGACGCCAGGGCGCCGGAGGCCCGCAGCATCCCGATCTTGCGGTACAGGATGATCAGGGCCTCCTGCGCCGCGTCCTCCGCGTCCTCCGGGGAGGCGCAGAGGGAGCGGGCGAACCGCTGCACGTTGGGGTGCGAGCCCGACACCAGGGCGGCGATCGAGTCGACGTCACCGCGCTGCGCGGCGGCGATCAACTGCTCGCCGGGCCAGGCCGATTCAGCCACGCCCGGCTCGCTTGCGCTTCACGACCAGCGTGCAGGTGCAGAGCAGCACCAGGGCGACGGCGATGCCGATTCCGATGACCATCACTACCTCCGGATTCCCGTGCCCGACGTCTGTCGGAACGTTCATAAGAGGCACGGGCCGCTCCAAAGGATTCGGCCCCGCCGCGAAAAAGTCATCCGCGTTCCCGGGAGGTCGCCGGTGGTCGTGGCGTGACCCGTCCGGTCCGGTCGTGGGGGGGGGGGGCGGGGGCGGCCCCGCCGCCGCCCCCCCCCCCCGGCCCCCCCCCCC
>NZ_JBEXJK010000446.1:0-6518 GCF_040609095.1 Kitasatospora sp. NPDC004799 | reverse complement strand
GTGCCGTATCCGGTGCCGTCGAAGACGACGCCGATCACGGGCCGGTTCAGGCCGTTGTCCGCCATGCAGGACGCCATGTGGGCGTGGTGGTGCTGCGGCGGGCCCTCGGGCGTTCCGGTCCTCCCGGGCCGCGGGAAGGCCCGGGAACGGCTTCAGGAGTGCCGCAGCTCCGGCGGCGGGGTGCGCTTGGCGTCCATGTCGTCCACCCGCACCAGGCTCCCCCAGACGGCCATCCGGTAGCGCGAGGTGTACACCGGCGTGCAGGTGGTCAGGGTGATGTAGCGGCCGGGGCCGGCGTAGCCGGAGCGGGCCGGGACGGGCGCCACGATGCCGGTGTCGTACTTGGACGTCTCCGCCAGGGTGTTGTCGACCTTGTAGACGTACCACTTGTCCTTGGTCTCGACGACGACCGCGTCGCCCCTGCCGACGGCGTCCAGGTCGTGGAACTTGGCGCCGTGGCCGTCCCGGTGGGCGGCCAGCGTGAAGTTGCCCTGCTCGTCCCAGGGCATCGCGGCCCGGTAGGGCTGCTCGTAGACGCCCGCCACGCCGTCGTCCAGGACCTCGCTGGAGGTGCCCATCCGGATCAGCACCTGGTAGTCCCGGCCCATCGCCGGGACGTGCAGGAAGCCCACGTCGTCCCCGGCCGCGAACTGCTTCGGCCCGGGCCCGGCGCCGGGTGCGCCGGACGCACCGGCGGTGCCCGGGGCACCGGAGGCGCCGGGGGCCGGGGCCGCGCCGGGCGCGGTCGGGGAGCCGGGCTTCGGGCCGGCGGCCCAGCTGCTGCGCAGCCGGTCGGCGGCCGCCGAGGCCGAGGCGTCCGCCTGCACGTTGGTCCACCACAGCGAATAGGCCACGAACAGGCCGAGCACCAGGCCCAGGGTGATCAGCAGCTCGCCGAAGACCCCGAGCGCGGCCAGCGCCCGGCTCCGGCCCCGCCCGGCCCGCGGCTCGGGCGGGGCGAAGGCCTCCTGCGCCGGTTCGGCCGTCTGCGCGGTGTCGTCCTGCATCTGCGGTGCTCCCCCTCCGGGCCGGGCGGCCGGGCGGCTACCCGCCCGTGATGGCGGCCGGCTTGCCCTGGGCGCGCGGCCGCTCCTCGATCATCTTGCCAAAGACGATGAGGCGGAACTTGGAGGTGAACTCCGGGGTACAGGTCGTCAGCGTGATGTAGCGGCCGGGACCGGCGTACCCGGCGCCGTTCGGCACCGGCTTGATCACGCTCACGTTGTTGGGGGAGGTCTCCGGGATGCCCCCGGTGACCTCGTAGGTGTAGTAGCCGGTGGCGGTCTCCACCACGATCTTGTCGCCCTTGCCGAGCTGGTTGATGTACCGGAACGGCTCGCCGTGGGTGTTGCGGTGGGCGGCCAGCGCGAAGTTGCCCGCCTTGTCGCCCGGCATCCCGGTGCCGGCGTAGTGGCCGACCAGGCCCTTGTCGAGCACCGCCGACTTCGAGGTGCCCTCGGCGATCGGGAACTTCAGCCCCAGCTTGGGCAGGTGGATGATGGCGAAGCCCTTGTTGGGCTCGAACACCTCGGGCTTGTTCGGGTCCGGGGCCGGCGGCGCGGGCTGCCCCGGCTGGACGGACGGGGCGACCGCGTCGAACTGCTGCTCCAGCTGGTTGCGGGCCCCGTCGGCGGCCGCGTCGGCCTGCACGTTGGTCCACCAGAGCTGGTACGCGACGAAGAGCAGCATCACCACGCCGAGCGAGATGCACAGCTCGCCGACGCCGCGGGCGGCCACCACCAGCAGGGACTCCTTGGGGCGCACCCGCCCCGCGGCCCGGCCGCCCGCCCGGCGCCGGCCGCTGCCGGAGCGCAGCGAGGTGCGGCCCTGGGCGGCGCGGCGGCGCTCGGCCCGGCCGCCGGTGGGGGCCGGTTCGGCGGCCGGCGCGCCGAGGTCCGGGGGCAGCCGCAGCTGGAGGGTCTGGTCGGGCAGCCAGGGGTACTCGGGCCCGTCCACGATGGGCTCCTGGGCCTGCTCGTACACGCCCCAGGCGTCCTCGGGCACGGTCTGCACCGGGTACCCCTGCTGGTACGGGGCTCCGCCGGTGCCGTCGTCCCGGCCCGGGTACCCGGGCCCGCCGTACTGCTGCACGGTGCCGTACCGGTCCGCCTCCGGCTGGAAGCGCCCCTCCGGACGCAGCGCGGTCACGCCGGTCAGCCCCGGCCGATCACCGGGGCGAGCCCGGCCGACCGGTCGACCGCCTGCGGGAAGCCGCACTCCGCGAGCCAGTTGGCGAGCATCCGGTGACCGCCCTCGGTGAGCACCGACTCGGGGTGGAACTGCACGCCCTCGACCGGCAGTTCACGGTGCCTCAGTCCCATGATCACGCCGCTCGCGGTGCGCGCGGTGACCACCAGCTCGGCCGGCACGGTGGCCGGTTCGACCGCGAGCGAGTGGTAGCGGGTCGCGGTCAGCGGCGAGGGCAGGCCGGCGAAGACCCCGCCGTCCTCGTGCTCGACCGGCGAGGTCTTGCCGTGCAGCAGCTCCGGCGCCCGGCCGACCACCGCGCCGTACGCGGCCGCGATCGACTGGAGGCCCAGGCAGACGCCGAACACCGGCAGCCCGATCCGCGCGCAGTGGTGCACCATCTCGATGCAGACGCCGGCCTCCTCCGGGGCGCCGGGCCCGGGGGAGAGCAGCACCCCGTCGAAGCCCTCCTCGCCGGAGCGGCGGACGGCGTGCTCGACGGTCACCTCGTCGTTGCGCACCACCTCGCAGGTGGCGCCGAGCTGGTACAGGTACTGGACCAGGTTGAAGACGAAGCTGTCGTAGTTGTCCACCACCAGGATGCGGGGCGGGGTCGTCGGCCGGGTCGTCATGCGCGCGTGGTCTCCGTGGGTGCGGTACTGGAAGGGGGTGCCGGGCCCGCCGGCTCAGCCGGTCGCGGCGCCGTCGCCGCCGTCCACCGTGACGTCGCCGAAGGGGAGCAGCGGTTCCGCCCACGGGAAGACGTAGGTGAAGAGGAGGTAGACGATCCCCAGGACGAGGAGCAGCGAGATGACGGCCCGGACCAGGGTGTTCCCCGGGAGGTGTCGCCAGATCCAGCCGTACATGGTGCTCCCTCGACGTAGCGGACTGGGTTAAAGAGTAGACCCGCCGTACCCGGCCGCGGGGCCGGTCCGCTACTGCTGCCCGCCCGCCGACCGCAGCTCGGTGGTGCCGGAGTACCCGGGCAGGGTCAGCTCGCCGCTCTCCTGGACCTTCCAGCCCAGCCCGTACGCCTGGACGTACTGGAGGTAGTTGCGGATCGTCGGGTCCGCCTCGACGGCCGAGCGCAGGGCGTCGGTCCGTCCGACCGCCTTGACCACGTACGGCGGGGAGTAGACCCGGCCCTGGAGCAGCAGGGTGTTGCCGACGCAGCGGACGGCGCTGGTGGAGATCAGCCGCTGGTCCATCACCTGCACGCCCTCGGCGCCGCCCCGCCACAGCGCGTTGACCACGGCCTGGATGTCCTGCTGGTGGATGACCAGGTCGTTGACGCCGGGTTCGGGCACCCCGGGGATGCGCGCGGTGGCGTTCGGCGGGGCGTCGTTGAGGGTGACGGCCAGGCCGCCGCCCTGGAGCGGCTCCAGCGCGGCGCCGGAGCGCAAGCCGTCCAACCGCTCGGCGTCGGCGGGGTCGTGGCCCTGCTGCTCGGTGAGCTGCTGGGCGCGGGCCTGGAGGTCGGCGAGCTGGGACTGCGCCTGCTGGTTCTGCGCGCTGCGCTGGCGGACCACGTCGCCGAGGCTGAGCAGCGAGTTGTCGGTCCGCAGGTCGGTGCCGCGGGCGGTCTGCGCGCTGATGTAGAAGAGCAGACCGGCGAGCGCGAAGACGGCGCAGGTCAGGGCACGTCCGACAATTCGGGTGCCGGAGCGGCGGGTACGGGCCGGCTCGGGGGGAATCGACAAATTAGTCACCGTACCCTTATCTCCTCAAGACCCGCAGAGCCACTACGCTAACGGACGCCGGTGGCATGTGGCGGAGCGGTCCCCAGGACGTTCTCCACGGCCGACCCCGACCGATTCCACCCGTTGCACCCGCGCGGTCTCACAGCGCATCGACAGGAGAGCTCCTCGTGCCGAAGTCTCGACTCCGCAAGAAGTCCGACTACACCCCGCCGACCACGGCCGCGGTGAAGATCAGCTCGGGCCGCGGTTGGGTCGCGCCGCTGATGCTGGCACTGTTCCTGATCGGCCTGGTGTGGATCGTCACCTACTACGTGACCAGCGGTTCCTACCCGGTCGAGAGCTGGCGGAACTGGAACATCCTGGTCGGCTTCGGCTTCATCGCCGCGGGGTTCGGCGTCTCCACCCAGTGGAAGTGACGGCCCGCCCGTCCTGAGGCTCGACTCCGAGCCGTTCTCCGCCGCTCCGGACCGCTCGTCCCGGGGCGGCGGTCAGGCGTGTCCGGAGCCGGGCGGACATCCGGTCGGTTATCCCCACCATCGGACTGTCGTGCTTATCCACATGGTTATCCACACTGGGGAAAAGTCCCCCCAGCCTGTGGATAACCTTTTCCGGCGACGCCGTCCACAGCTGTGCACAACTCCCCGGGAACGGGAGAATCGCACAGCAGGACACGCGTAGAACAGCAGTCCGCACCCGGGTGGCCGCACAGCCTGTGCACAACCCCGCACCCGCTGTGGACAAACGTCCGAGGGGTCAGGCCCCGTAGAGGGCCATCCCGGCCAGCAGCATCCCCGCCTCGACCGCCACCGCACCGGCCACCGCCAGCGCCTGGACGGCTCCGCGGCGCTCGCGCGGCGCGTACATCAGGCCGGCCGCGGCCAGCGAGCCGAGCACCAGTCCGCCGACGTGCGCCCGCCAGTCGATGCCCGGGCGGGAGAAGGTGACGATCAGGTTGAAGACCAGGAACGCCATCGCCGGGCCGAGCGGGCCCCGGTTGCGCAGCTGCAGCACGATGGTGGCGCCGATCAGCCCGAAGACCGCCCCCGAGGCGCCCACCGAGTTCATCCAGTCGCCGGCCACCAGGAAGGCGAAGGTGCTGCCGCCCAGGGCGGAGACCAGGTAGAGGGCCAGGAAGCGGACCCGGCCGAGCGCCTCCTCCAGTGGGGGGCCGAGCCAGAACAGCACCAGCATGTTCATCCCGACGTGCCACCACTCCAGGTGCAGGAAGGCCGCGGTCAGCAGCCGGTACCACTGGTCCGGGCCGTCGGCGATGCCCGCCGGGCCGCCGAGGATGTCCCGCCCGGCGCTGAACAGCGACCAGGTCTGGCCCAGCCGCGGGGTGAGCACGTAGGCCGCCAGCACCCAGACCACGACGTTGATCCCGATCAGCACCCGGGTGACCAGCCCGCCGTCGGCGGCCAGGGCGCCGCCGAACCGAGTGGTCGCCTGCCGCGAACGGGCGTGGCCCTCGCCGACGCACTCCGGGCACTGGAAGCCCACCGAGGCGGCCACCATGCACCGCGGGCAGATCGGCCGCTCGCAGCGGGCGCAGGAGACCCCGGTGGGGGTCTGCGGGTGCCGGTAGCAGCCGGGCGGACCGGCCTCCGGGGACCGACCGGCCGACGGCCGCGGCTCGTCCGGGAGCATCAGCGGTGTCCCCTTCCCGTACAGACCTCCGAAACCGCCAGCCTACTGCCGCACCCCCGCCCCCGGGCCTTCTCCCCCACGGCCCGCCCGCACTCCCTTCCGCTCCCCCTCCGGCCCACCCGGCGTGCCTCCGGACAAATCAGGATGCATGATCAGCATTCAGGTGGATATGTGCATAAAGGACGCCACCCAGGAGGAGAGACTCGTGAGCTTTTCGGATTCGGCCCGAGAGACGGCCACCAGGACCCGGGACACCGCCGCACACTTCGCGGACGGCGCCAAGCAGCGCCTCGGCCCCGCCTTGGACGCCTTCGGGCCGAAGGCCGCGCAGGCCGCCCACAACCTCCGCTGCCAGTACGACCGGCACCTCGCCCCGCAGTTCGGCCACGCCTTCGCCGGTCTGCCGCCGGAGGCCCAGCAGAACGCTCTGAAGGCCCTCCACCGGGCCCAGGAGACCGCCCTGGCGGCCCGGCTGTCCGCCGCCCGGGCCGCGGACCAGGCCCGGGCCACGGTCGTCCCCAGGGTCGCCCACGCGGTCGAGGAGGCCCGCGCCACGGTCGTCCCGGTCGCCCACGAGGCCCAGGCCCGCGGCGCCGCCGCGCTGACCGCCCTGCAGGGCAACGTCAGCTCGGCCGAGATCAGCGAGCTGGCCGCCCGGAAGGCCAGGAAGGAGCACTGCAACCGGCTCTCCACCGGACTCGCGGTGGCCGGCCTGCTGGCGATCGGCGGCGGCATCGCGGCCTGGCAGTGGTGGCGCCGGCACAGCAACCCAGAGTGGCTGGTCGAGCCCCCGGCCGCGCAGGAGCCCCGGCCGGCCGGCGCGCACGCCGCCTCCGCCCCGGTGAACGGCTCCGGCCCGGAGGCCACCGCCGAACCCACCGACGGGGCCCCGGCGGACGGGAACGACGGCCCCGCCGAGGACGGCCCGGAGGCGCGCTGACGGTGCGGAGCCCCCGGAAACGCCGATCGGCCGCCGACCAGGAT
>NZ_JBEXJK010000445.1:0-6535 GCF_040609095.1 Kitasatospora sp. NPDC004799 | reverse complement strand
AGCCCACCGCCGTGCGCCGCTACACCGGCGTCGAGGGCGCCAACATGGCCCAGGTGCTCGGCTACCTCTCGCCGGTCACCGACGAGGAGGTCAGCCCAGGGCGAGCGCGCGGAGGCGGTCGGCCGCGCCGTTGAAGTAGTTCTGGTCACCGGGGAAGGTGCCGGAGTCGGCGAACTGCCAGAAGGTCTGGTAGCTCCACCCGTTCGGCAGGGTGCCGACGGAGGTGGAGTAGCGGGCTATCCAGAGCGGGTTGGTGGTGCCGAAGCCGCCGTAGTTGCCGGTGCACTGGGTCCACCAGTTGGTGGTGGTGTAGATGGTGGGGTAGCGGCCGGTGCGGGTGTGCACGGTGTTGCTGAAGTCGCGGATCCAGCTGACCATGGCGCTCTGGCTGAGGCCGTAGCAGGTGGCGCCGTAGGGGTTGTACTCGATGTCCAGCGCGGGCGGCAGGGTCTTGCCGTCGGCGGACCAGCCGCCGCCGTGGCCGACGAAGTAGCTTGCCTGGGTGGCGCCGGAGGAGACGTTCGGCAGCGCGAAGTGGTAGGCGCCGCGGATCAGGCCGGCGTTGTACGAGCCGTTGTACTGCTGGGCGAAGTACGGGTTGGTGTAGCTGGTGCCCTCGGTCGCCTTGACGTAGGCGAACTTGGCGCCGTTGGCGGCCACCGAGGACCAGCTGACGTTGCCCTGGTAGCCGGAGACGTCCAGGCCCGGGGTCTGGGTCGCGGCGAGGGAGGCGAACGGGGCGGCGGGGCCGCGGCCCTCGCGGGCGGCGACGGTGGAGCCGGCGAAGTCCTGCTCCGGGTGGAAGCCGGGGCGGCCTTCGACGACGGGGGCGGCGGAGGCGGGGTCGGCCGCGTACGCGGGGGCGGCCGCGCCGGCGACCAGGGCGGTCGCGGCGGCGAGGGCGGCGAGCGCGGGCAGCCGGCGGCGGGCCGGTCTGTCGGCGGTGCGGGTGGTGCGGGTGGTGCGGGTGGTTCCTGCGGTGTCGGCGGTGCGGGCGGAGCGGGAAGAGCGGGGCATGGGCACTCCTCTGGTCCGAGCGTGGGGAGGGTCGAAATGACCCGGTTCGGCCGGGGTCCGACCGGCCGTACCGCAGAGTAGCCATGTACCTGCTGCCACCGCCAGGCATCTTTTTTCACATGGTGAACGCACGTCACATGGCCCGAACGCCATGACCGGCAACCGGTCCTGCCGGTTCTGCCGGTCCGGCAGATTGCCGAGAAGGTGTCCGGAGCGGGGCCGGGAGCGGGGCCGGGAGCGGCCCGGGGGAGCGTCGGCGCACTGTGGCACGATGCCCGCGGGCCGGCCACCGAGGGCGGCCCGCCGCACGTGAGGAGAGGACCAGCCATGACCGAGACCGCCACCGACCCCGCCCGCCCCGCCGGGGAGCCCGTGTTCCGCCCCGCCGTGCCCGCCGACGTCCCGGCGCTGGTCGAGCTGGTCGAGTCCGCCTACCGGGGCGACGCCAGCCGCGCCGGGTGGACCACCGAGGCGGACCTGCTGGACGGCCGGCGCACCAACCCGGAGGCCGTCACGGAGGCCGTCGGCCACCCCGAGGGCCTGGTGCTGATGGCCGAGCGGGACGGCGAACTGCTCGCCTGCTGCCAGCTGGAACGGCGCGGCGAGCGGGCGTACTTCGGCATGTTCTCGGTGCGCCCCGGGCTCCAGGGCGGCGGGATCGGCCGGGCCGTGCTGGCCGAGGCGGAGCGGGTGGCGGCCGGGGAGTGGGGCGTCGGCGCGATGGAGATGACGGTGATCGAGCAGCGCGCCGAGCTGATCGCCTGGTACGAGCGGCGCGGCTTCCGGCGCACCGGGGAGTTCAGCCCGTTCCCGTACGGCGACGAGCGGTTCGGCATCCCGCTGCGGCCGGACCTCCGGTTCGCCCACCTCGTCAAGGAATTGAAGGCGGACGGGTGAGGAACGGGCCTCCGCGTACGGGAGTTGACGGCTGTGGCGGGAGTTGACGGCCGCCGGAAACGGCCCGCGCCCGAGGTCCGGTTCAGTCCCGATCGACCGGACTTCCCCAGGTGACGGGTGGTCAAGTCGCTGAGCTGGGGCGATGCGGAGATGTCATACCTCGTTCATGATTGGTCTAGGCCAATGTGAGAAGCTGAGCGCGAACGGCCACGTTCCGTCCGCTGCCCAGGGGGGCCATTTCCGCATGCCCGTTCTCCATGGCACCGCCATGCCCGCACCCGACACCGGTCCGCGCCGGACACCCGCGGACCCCGACGGACACCGACTGCCCAGCCCGCCCGACGACGAGGAGCTCTACTGGTACTTCGGCCCGCAGCGCCGCTGGGTGCTGCTCTGCGCCACCCTCTCCTACGCGGGAGCCACCGCCACGCTCGGCCTGTTCGCCCTCAGCAAGCCGCTGCTCTGGCCGTTCCTGGTGCTCACCGTGCTCAACGCGGCCACCTGGCTGCTCTCGCTCGCCGACGGCCAGCGCGCCCGGCGCTTCACCCGCGACTCGCACGACCTGCTGCTGCGCGCCTGGAGCCCGGCCCGCGCCCCGAGCGTGGACCTGCTGCTGCCGACCGCCGGCGAACCGCTGGCCGTCCTGGACAACGCCTACCGGCACACCGCGGCCGTCCGGTGGCCCGGCGAGCTGACCGTCCTGGTCCTCGACGACGCCGACCGCCCCGAGGTGCGCCGGCTCGCCGAGTCCTACGGCTTCCGGTACCACGCCCGCCCGGACCGGGGCCGGTTCAAGAAGGCCGGCAACCTCAACCACGGCCTGGCCGAGGGCACCGGCGAGGTCGTCGCCGTCCTGGACGCCGACTTCTGCCCCCGCCCCGACTTCCTGCACCACCTGGTGCCCTACCTCGACAACCCCGGGGTCGGCATCGTGCAGAGCCCGCAGTGCTTCGACACGGACGCCGACATGTCCTGGCTCGAACGCGCCGCGGGAGCCACCCAGGAGATCTTCTACCGCTGGATCCAGCCCTCCCGGGACGCGCAGGACGGCACCGTCTGCTGCGGCACCAACGCCCTCTACCGCCGCGCCGCGCTGCAGCGGATCGGCGGCTTCGCCGAGATCGACCACAGCGAGGACCTCTACACCGGCCTCGCCCTCGCCCGCGCCGGATGGACCACCCGCTACGTCCCCGCGCTGGTCGCCAAGGGCATGTCGCCCACCGGCCTGCCCGCCTTCATCAGCCAGCAGTACCGCTGGTGCCTCGGCTCCCTGGCCCTGGTCCGCGACCCGGACTTCCGCAAGGGGCCGCTGCCCCGCTCCGCCCGGCTCTGCTTCTGGAACGGCATCCTCGGCTACGTCACCAGCGCGGTGAACGTCTTCGCCGTGCCGCTGCCCGCCCTGATCATGCTGTTCTTCCGGCCGGAGGAGATCCAGCCCTGGCAGGTGCTGCCGTTCCTGCCGCCGATCTGGGTCGCCCTGGTGCTGCTGCCCGCGATGTCCCGCACCCGCTGGCGCTTCGAGGTCACCCGGGTCCAACTCCTCGGCGGGCTCTGCCACGTGGTCGCCATCGCGCACGCGCTGCGCCGCCGTTCCGCCGACTGGGTGCCCACCGGCGCCGTGTCCGGCGGCAGTTCGCTCGCCCGCGCCGTCGCCCGGATCGGGGTCGGCTGGCTCGGGTTCGTCGTCCTCGCGGGCCTCGCCGGACTGGTCCGGGCCGCGCTGCGGTACGGCTGGCAGCCCTACTGGGCGCTCGCCGGGCTGCTCGCGCTCACCGCGTACACCATGATCCCGCTGATCCGGGAGCTGTGGCCGCTGCTGAACGGGACCGGAGGCGGCAAGGGCGCCGCCGTCGGGGAGGTCGCCGCGCCCGCGCCGGGCCGCTCCGACCTGGGGTTCGGCCGGGCCGAAGCCGTCGCCGTCACCGCCGTCCTGCTGCTGTGCGGGCTGCTGGCCTCCGGCTGGGCCGACCCGCTGATCCTCTGACGCCACGTCAGTTCCGCTCCACCGCTCGACCGTTGCGTTTCCTTGCGCGTCGCCCCACCGGCGCGGACACCGCCCGGCCGCCCCATCGGCCCGGCGGGCCCGACCACCGCTGCCACTCCTGCAAGGAGCACCGCCGTGTCAACGGCCGTACCACCGTCGTCCTCCGAGCCGTCGTCCGATTCCGCCGCCGATTCCGCTGCCGAGATACGCGCCGGCCTGCTGCCCGGCGTCGTCCGGGTGGGCCGGGAACCCGCCGCCCCGCAGCCCGCCACCGTCGCCGAGCGCGGGCAGGCCCGCCGGCGCACCGCCTTCCGCCCCGACATCGAGGGGCTGCGCGGCGTCGCCGTGCTCGCCGTCCTCGCCTTCCACTCCGCCCTCCCGGGCCTGACCGGCGGCTTCGTCGGCGTCGACGTCTTCTTCGTCGTCTCCGGCTTCCTGATCACCGGCCTGCTCGTCGGCCGCCCGATCGGCCTGTGGGACTTCGCCGCCCGCCGCGCCCGGCGCATCCTGCCCGCCGCCGCCACCGTGCTGGTGGCCACCGCCGTCGCCGGCGGCGCCCTGCTCGACCCGCTGCGCGGCACCGACCTCGCCCGCGACCTGATCGCCTCGGCCGGCCAGTTCGCCAACTGGCGCTTCGTCGGCGAGCAGACCGACTACCTGGCCGCCGAACGCGACCCCAGCCCGCTGCAGCACTTCTGGTCGCTGGGCGTGGAGAACCAGTTCTACCTGCTCTGGGGCGTCCTGCTGCTCGGCCTCGCCCGCTACCTGCACGGGCGCCGCCGCACCCTGGCGACCGCCCTCGCCACCCTGGCCGTCGGCGGCGTCTCGCTGGCGCTCTGCCTGCGCTGGACGGCCACCTCCGCGCCGCTCGCCTACTTCTCCACCGGCAGCCGGCTCTGGGAGTTCGCGGCCGGCGCCTGCGCGGCCCTGCTGGGCCCGGCACTGGCCGCCCGGGCCGAGCGGCGTCCGACGCGCTGGTCGCTGCGGGCGGCCGGCTGGCTGGGCCTGGCGGCCGTCCTCGCGCCGGTCGTCCTGTACGACCGCACCACCGCGTTCCCCGGCACCGCCGCGCTGCTGCCCGTCCTCGGCACCGCCGCCGTCCTGCTCGCCGGGCACGGCACCCCCGGCGCCGCCGACGCCGGACGGCTGCTCGCCGCCCGTCCGCTGCGCGCCGCCGGCCGGCTCTCCTACGCCTGGTACCTCTGGCACTGGCCGGTGCTGACCATCGCCCAGGCCCGGTACGGCGCGCTGCCGTGGACCGTCCTGCTCGCGCTGACCGCCGCGAGCGCACTGCCCGCCTGGCTCACCCTGCGGCTGGTCGAGCAGCCGCTGCGGTACGGCAGCAGCCCGGCCCCCCGGCGCGGGCTCGCGGTCGGCGCCAGTGCCCTGGTCATCCCGCTGATCGCCGCGCTCACCCTCGGCGGCGGCACCGTACGGGCCCTCGGCGACCCGGCCGCCGGGCCCACGGCGGCCCCCGCCGGAGCCGCCGACGGCCCGGGCCTGCTCGCCCCCGGCACCCGGGTGCTCGCCCTGACGCCCCCGCTGGCCCGGGCCCGGGAGGACTTCCCGCCCGGCAAGGGCTGCGAGATCCCGCTCAACGCCGACAGCAGCCCGCGCTGCCTGTTCGGCGCGCAGGACAGCCCCGACCGGATCGTGCTGCTCGGCGACTCGCACGCCGGGCAGTGGATCTCCGCCGCGCTCGCCCTGGCCGAGCAGCGGCGCTGGGCCCTGGAGGTCCTGGTCAAGCCCGGCTGCCCGCTGGCCACCCTCACCGTGCGCAACAACGTGCTCGGCCGCACCTTCGAGGAGTGCGACCGCTGGCGCGAGAACACCCTCACCCGGCTGGCCTCAGGGCCCCGGCCGCGCCTGGTCCTGATGGCCGGGCTCAACCGGTACGGCAGCCCGGAGGAGCGCGCCGAGGGCTGGACCCGCACCCTGGACCGGCTCACCGCCCTCGGCGCCCCGCTCGCCTACCTCGGCGACACCCCGATGCCCGGCAAGGACATCCCGACCTGCCTGGCCGCCTCCGACGGGCGCTCGGACGCCTGCTTCTTCCCGCGCGACACCGCCTTCGAGCCCGACCCCGTGCTGGACGGCGGGCTCGCCGCCCGGTACGGGGTGCGGACGCTCGACCTCGGGCCGCTGCTCTGCCCCGGCACCGGGCCCTCCTGCCCGGCCGTGCTGGAGGGCGTGGTGCTGTACCGGGACACCGGGCACATCACCGACACCCTGGCGCGGGTGCTGGCGCCCCGGCTGGACAAGGGGCTGCTGGGGGCACCGGGGGCACCGGGGGCTCCTACCGGTCCGGCTGGTCCGGCTTCTTCGGCCGGTCCGGCGGCGTCCGTGGCTCCGGGGGCGCCGTCGGCTCAGCCGTAGAGGCTGTGGCAGATCCGGGCCTGGTCCGACCCGGGCGGCCAGTGGCCCGCCCGCTCGGCCTGGTCGCAGATGGTGGTGTTCCGGCCGCCGCCCGAGCCCGCCCCGGCACTCGCCGGGGCGGGCGCGCCCGACGGGCCGCGGGCCGGAGCCTGGGCGTGCGGGCTGTGCGGTCTCGGGTGGGCGCTCGCCGAGGCGCGCTGGGCGTCCGGCGTCGCGCCGGCCCCGGCACCGGGCGTCGGCGGGGCGGCCCGCCGGTCCCCC
>NZ_JBEXJK010000444.1:0-6536 GCF_040609095.1 Kitasatospora sp. NPDC004799 | reverse complement strand
GGCGGCGCCCTGGTCGCGGGCGCCGCCAGCGGGTTCATGAACGCGGCCGCCGGGGTGGGCGGGCCGGCGGTCTCCCTGTACGCCGTCAACACCGGTTGGACCGCGTGGGAGTTCCTGCCCAACGCCCAGTTCTACGGCGTGGCGGTGAACGCCTTCTCGCTGGCCGGCAAGGGCGTGCCCGCGCTGCCCGGGACGGCCTGGTGGCTGGTGGCCGCCGCGCTCGCGGGCGGTGCGGCGGTCGGGCGGCTGCTCGCCGACCGGGTGCCGGAGGGCCGCGCCCGGCTGCTGGTGCTCGGCCTGGCCCTGGCGGGCGGGATGGCCACCCTCGTCAAGGGCGTCTCGGGGCTCGGCTGAGCGCACCCGGCCGGGCGGCCGCGCCGACCGCCCGCCCGGTACGGCACCGGGCGGGCCCTCGCAGCCCCGCGGACAACTCCGGACAGCTCCGGAGGAGCCCGACACCCGTACCGACACGGACAGTTCGGGGCAGCCCCGGCAGTTCGGAAACCGCCCGGGCACTCCTCCGCGGACATGACATACTGCGTCGGTGACCTCAGCTGACCTGGCCGCGAAGCCGTCCAAGAGCCGTCCCCGCCTGGGCCGGAAGTTCCATCTGCTGTGGTCCGCGTCGGCGATCTCCTCGGTCGGCGACGGCATGCGGGACTCCGCCCTGCCGCTGCTCGCGGTGGCCGTCTCCGACTCCCCCGGCGCGGTCTCCGTGGTCTCCGTCGCCGCGTCGCTGCCCTTCCTGCTGATGTCCCTGTACGGCGGGGTGCTCGCCGACCGGGCCGACCGCCGCCGGCTGATGTGGACGATCGACGCCGGGCGCGCCGCCGTCGTCCTGGGCTTCGCCTGCTGGGTCTTCGTCGCCGACCCGCCGCTGGTCGCCGTCGCCGCGCTGGCCTTCCTGCTCGGCTGCGGCGAGACGGTCTTCTCCAACGCCGCCACCTCGGCCGTGCCCGAGGTGGTCCGCCCCGACCAACTCGACGCCGCCAACGGCCGGATGCAGGCCAACATGCTGGTCGGCGGCAACCTGGTCGGCCCGCTGCTCGGCTCCGTGCTGTTCGCCGCGGCCGCCGCCGCCCCCTTCACGGTGGACGGCGTCTCCTTCGCGCTCGCCGCCGTCCTGGTCGCCGCCACCGGCCGCTCCACCGCCCCGCGCACCCGGGCCGAGCGCCGCCCGGTGCTCACCGAGATCCGCGAGGGCGTCGACTGGCTGCTGCACCACCGCGACGTGCGGATGCTCGCCGTGCTCTCCACCCTCGGCGCGCTGGCCTGCTTCATGGGCACCACGATGATGGTCCTGATGGTCACCCGGGTCATCCACGCCCCCGCCGCCTCCTACGGCATCGTGCTCGCGGCCGGCGCCATCGGCGGCACCGCCGCCAGCACCCTGGCCGGCCGGCTCAGCCGACTGCTCGGCCGGGGCACCCGGATCGCCCTCGCCTTCCTGGTGATGGGCGTCGCGCTGATCCTGATGGGCCTGAGCACCTCGGTGGCCGAGGTGGCCGCGCTGTACGGCGTGGTCGGCTTCGGCATCGTCACCTGGAACATCCAGGCGATCTCGCTGCGCCAGCAGGCCGTGCCGAAGGACCTGCTCGGCCGGGTCAACAGCTGCTACATGCTGCTGAGCCGAATCGGCATCATGACCGGCGCCGCGCTCAGCGGCTGGATCGCCTCCGTCGCCGGCATCCGCACCCCGCTCCTGCTCGGCGGCGGCCTGCTGCTGGTCCTGCTGGTCGCGGTGCTGCTCCTGCTGCCGCGGATGACGGCGCTGGAGGCCCCGGCGGCCGCCGCCACCCCGGCCGAGGCCGCCCCGGCCGCCGCCGCGCCGGACGCGGAGTAGTCCCCGCCGGAGGGGTGCGGCGGCCGGAGCCGGTGGACGGCTTTCGCGTTCTCCCGCCCAACGGCCCCTGCCTGCCGATATGGTGACCCCGGGGTGGGCCGGCGCGTCTGGCCGGCGAGTAGCCGTCGCATGCCCTGAGGAGAGCCGTGAACGCCAACCACCCCACCCCCGCAGCCCGGTCGACCGACGCCCCCGTGCCGCCCGCCGGCTCCGGTCCCGGACCGGGCCTCGGCCCGTTGGTGCGGGCCGACGGCCACTGGTTCCTCGGCGACCACGAGAGCGCGGCGTACCTCGCCCTGCTCCCCGGGGGCTTCGAGCACCGGGTGGCCGGCCAGGAGCCGTTCCTGGTGCCGTGGAACCGCCTGATGAGCCTGGAACTCGGCGTCACCAGCGGTCGTTTCCTCAGCACACCGGCCGACGGGCTGCTGACCGGGCGCGACGGGACCGGCGCCGACGGCTCCTGGCTGAACACCATGGTCCGGCACCCCTACGACGTCTGGCGGCCCCGGTTCGTCCACCACCGCCGCTGGTACCCGCAGCCCGAGATCACGCTGCTGCGCCAACTGCTGGGGGACGTCGTCGACCTGGGCCGGGTCGACCGGCTCGGCGACGACGCCTGGCTGACCCGGGTCGTCGAGCAGCTGGCGGCGGACCGCTTCCTCCGGCGGTGGCGGACCAGCAGGGCCGTCGCGCAGGGCGTGCAGGAGATCATCACGCGCGGGGCGTGACCCGGATCGTCGCGCGTCGGGACGCGGATCGTCGCGCGTCGGGACGCGGATCGTCGCGCGCCGGGATGCGGATCGTCGCGCGCCGGGCGCGGTGCGGGTCGTCACGCGCGGGGCGTGAGCCGTCTCAGCGCGCGCCGGGGCGTGACCTGGCCGGTCAGGCGCCGGCCAGTGCCGCCGGTGCGCCGTCCGCCTCCCGGAGGGACGCCGACAGGGCGCGGGCCTCGTGCTCGGTCATCCGGGGGGTCTCGTACGGCACGCCGTTGACCCAGCGCTGCGCCAGCCGGGCGATCCGCTCGCCGTAGCGCGCCGCGGTGACCAGGTCGCCGGGCGAGCCGGCCCGCTCGGCGCCCAGGTCGGCGTGGCTCTGGCTCATCAGGCCCAGCCAGGAGCCCAGCCGGTTCAGGTCGTCGCGGGAGCCGCCGCTCCAGTTGTTGCCCGGCATGTCCCCCACGCCGATCCACTGCATGCCCAACTGGGCGCCGAAGACAGCCAGTTGCTCCAGGACGGCGAGCTTGTCGCCGCTCTGCGAGGCGGACATGGTGAACCCGCCGGCCAGCTTGTCCTTCCACGCCTGGGTGGTGAACGGCGTGAACGCCGCCTCCATGAACGCCTTGAACACCGCCGACACACTGCCCATCAGCGTCGGGCAGCCCATCACGATCGCGTCGGAGCGGTCGAGCAGCGCCAGCACCTCCGCGTCGTGCCAGCGGCCCGCGACCACGTCCTCGGGCCGGATCTCGACCAGGTGCACCCGGGCGCCCGGCACCCGCCGCGCCCCGTCGGCGAGGTGCTCGGCCAGCACCCGGGTGTGCCCGTGCACCGAGTGGAAGACCACCGCCACCGTGACCTCCGGCACGCCCTGCCCGGGGTGCTCGGAGTGCTCGCGGTCGACGTCCTTGACTGCCATGTTCCCGTCCCTGCCTCGTGAACCGGCGGGGGGATCCCCGCCTGTCCGTCCATCACAGCCGGTGGGCGACGCACCATCAACGCCGGACTTCGAGGTGCAGCGATCGGTCGCACCGATCGATCGCGCTAGCCTGGGCCCGTGGACAGGATCGAACTGGAGGCGTTCGTCGCCGTCGCGGAGGAACTGCACTTCGGCCGCGCCGCCGAGCGCCTGCACCGGGGGCAGCCCACCGTGAGCGACGCCGTCCGACGGCTCGAGGGCTCCCTGGGCGGGCGGCTGTTCCACCGCACCAGCCGCCGGGTGTCGCTCACCGGCCTCGGCGAGGCGCTGCTGCCCGACGCCCGCGCCGCCCTGGCCCAGCTGCGCCGCTTCCAGCAGCGCGGCCGCGCCCTGGCCGCCGGCGAGCGGACCCGCACCACCCTCGTCGTCGCCCACGCCGAGTACACCGGCCAGCAGTTGCTGCTGCGCTGCCTGCCGCAACTGCGCGAGCGCTTCCCCGACGTGACGATCGTGCCGGAGCCGATGCCGACCACCGCCCAGGTCGCCGCCCTGCGGGCGGAGACGATCGGGCTGGGCATCGGCTGGGCCACCGGCGAGGTCACCGGCGTCCGCGCCCGGGTGCTGTCCACCGAGCGGTTCATGGCCCTCGTCCCCGCGGCCCACCCGCTCGCCGGGCACACCGAGTTGAGCGCCGCCGAGCTCTCCACCACCGGCCTGCTCACCTGGCCGCACCAGATCAACAGCGGCCTCTGCGACCGCCTCCTGTCCGCCTTCCGGATCGGCGGCGCCGACCTGCGCATCATCCGGACCGCCGACAGCGTGCACGCCATCGCCGCCCACGTGGCCGCCGGCACGGGCATCGGCATCACCGTCGAATCCGCCCTCGACCACCAGCCGCCCGGCCTCCGCGCCATCCCCCTCACCGGCCCCTCCACCACCGCCGACCAGGTGGTCCTCACCCCCACCACCCCGTCCGACACCGCCACCGCCCTGCGCGACCTCCTCCTCCACGCCGCCGGCACCCCGGCCTGACCACCCCACGGCCGGCCGGCGGAGCAGCGGCGGGCCGGGGCCTGCACAGGAAGTCGGCGGGGCCGACTTCTCATGCCCGGCCGTGGGCTGCGGGGAGGAGGCGGCGCAGCAGGGGGCGGATGCGGGGTGGGCCGAGGAGGGGGGACCGGATCACGCAGAGGGCGAAGAGGAGTTGGCCCAGGAGGGGGATGGGGAGGAGGGGCGGGAAGAACAGCAGGAACCAGAGGGGCAGGAGGAGCAGCCAGGCGAGGCGGCCCCGGAAGGCCATGCCGGCCTTCGTGCTGAACAGCGAGAAGAGGACGCTGATCGCGACGGAGGGGAGCCCGACGAGCAGGACGAAGCCCTGTGCGTCGCTCGCCGCGAACCGGACGTCCGACATCGACGCCGTCAGGAGCAGCCCCGCGAGCGCGAAGGTGGCGGCGTATCGGATCACCAGGTCGGCGAGCCGCAGGCCGATGAGGCCCAGGTTCCGCCACGGCGTGTTCGGGTCCACGGGGTGCTCCTTCGCATCAGCGGTGGACGTCGTGGGAGATCATGCCAGTAATGTTGAACATGTTCAATTAACCTCGGAGGGGTGGCGCTAAACGACGGGAACGAAGTCCATGGCACGCCATATCGTCCATGAACGACGAGAGTTGACCCATCACCCCATCAGGGCGGGGTCAGCAGCATGTCAGCGAGCCGAGGGAGCATGTGCGGAGCGGGTCCGCCTGGTGTCCCGCGTGCGCCCACCACCCGGGGGCCGCACCGTGCCCGACCCGGAACGGAGTGTGCGACATGTCGAACCCCTTTGACGACGCGGACGGGACCTTCCTGGTGCTGGTGAACGACGAGGGCCAGCACTCCCTGTGGCCCGCGTTCGCCGAGCGGCCGGACGGCTGGACGGTGACCCTGCCCGAGGGGTCGCGCGAGGAGGCGCTCGCCTACGTCGAGGCCAACTGGACGGACATGCGCCCGCGCAGCCTGCGCGAGGCCTCCGACGCCCGGACCTCGTAACGCGGCCGCACCCGCCCGAGGAAGGGCCCGGCCCGCCCCTGTGGGCGGCCGGGCCGCGTCGATTTCCCCCTCGCCGACACGGAAACGGGGACCCCAACGTGCAAAGGATCCACTTCACCGCCGCCGACCTCGCCAGAACCCGACTGAAGACCACCCTGGGCCCGCTCGTCGAGACCGCCTTCGCCTGCGACCTGCTCGACCGCGGCGTGGGCGCGCCGTACGCCCGGTGGCGAAAACAGGTGAACGAGCGCCTGCCCCGGCGGCCGGCGCCCCGCCCGCACGGCCGGCCGGAGCACGACGTGGACGCGCTGCTCCGGCAGGCGCTCCGGTACGCCGAGGAGCCCGACGCCCGGCCCGGCGCGGCCGAGGTGCCGGCCCTGCCCGGCGCGGGCGTGGACGCCTGCCTGCTGGAGGCCTGGCAGCTGGCCGTGGCCCCGTTCTGGCAGCACCTGCACGCCTACCTGGTGGCCGAGTGCGAGGCGCGCGGCCGGATCGTGATGGCCGGCGGGGTGGAGCTGCTGCTGTCCACCGCGCACCCCCGGATGACCTGGCGGGCGCCGGTGCTGGAGATCCCCGGCGGGCCGGACCAGGACATCCGGCTGGGCGGCCGGGGCCTGGTGCTCACGCCCTCGGTGTTCCTCCACCACCGCCCGGGCGTGGCGATCGACGCCGAACGGCCGGACGAGCAGGTGGTGCTGGTCTTCGCGGCCCCGCCGCACGCCCGCAAGGGCGCGCAGCTGTGGCAGGAGCGCGACCGCAGCGCGCGGCCGCTCGGCGCCCTGGTGGGCCAGACCCGGGCGGCCGCCCTGCGGACCCTGCGGGCGAGTTGTACGACCAGTCAGCTCGCCGACCGGCTGGGCATCTCGGCGGCCAGTGCCAGCCAGCACGCGGCGGTGCTGCGGCAGACCGGGCTGATCACCACCCGCCGGGTGCGCAACACCGTGCTGCACTCGGTGACGCCGCTCGGCATGGCGCTGCTGGACGGCGGGCCGGAGCGGCCGGCCCCGGCGGGCGCGGCCCGCGACCGGGC
>NZ_JBEXJK010000443.1:0-6536 GCF_040609095.1 Kitasatospora sp. NPDC004799 | reverse complement strand
GGGTGCGCTACCAGGAGGTGGTGGACGACCTGCTGCTGATCGTCTTGGAGCTGGTGAGTAACGCGGTGACGCACGCCGCCGAGCTGTCGCAGTCGGGGGCCGGTCGGGCGGGGGGCGGCGGACGGGCCGGCCACCGCGCGCAGCCGGGAGGCGGGGGCGGCCCCGGCGGGGGCTCCGGCGGCCCCGGGGCCCCGGCCCGGGCCGGGGACGGCGGCTGCGGCCGCGCCGGTCGGCGGACGGCGTCTGGGCCCTGGCGGCTGGGTACGGATGCTCTGCTCCACCCGCCCAACGTACGGTCCGATCATCGCCACACTGTGTAATGGACCGTTCAGGTCCCGCCCCGTGTCTCCGGACGGAGTACTGATGTGATCGTCATCCAGGTGGGCTGACCTGCGCGGCCGCGCCCACGCACGGTGAGCACCGGATCCGCTCGCGGGTCCCGCGCGGGGGAACGACATGACCGATGTCACGTTCGAACGGCTCGATCACGTCCGGCTCGACGGCCTGGGGAACCGGCTGGAGTTCCCGGAGCCCCGGGCGGCGCCGACCGAGGAGTGAGGCAGCGCGGGGCCTGCCCGTAGACTTGGGGGTCGGCCCGTACGGTGCCGACCCAACTCCTCCAAGCCCACGGGACTGCGCTTCATGTCGCTCACGATCGGAATCGTCGGCCTGCCGAACGTCGGCAAGTCGACCCTGTTCAACGCCCTGACCAAGAACGACGTGCTGGCGGCCAACTACCCGTTCGCCACCATCGAGCCGAACGTCGGCGTGGTCGGTGTCCCGGACGAGCGGCTGACCAAGCTCGCCGAGATCTTCGGCTCCCAGCGCATCCTCCCGGCGACCGTCGACTTCGTCGACATCGCCGGCATCGTGCGCGGCGCCAGCGAGGGCGAGGGCCTGGGCAACAAGTTCCTCGCCAACATCCGCGAGTCGGACGCGATCTGCCAGGTCGTGCGCGCCTTCACCGACCCGGACGTGGTGCACGTGGACGGCAAGGTGTCGCCCAAGGACGACATCGAGACCATCCACACCGAGCTGATCCTGGCCGACCTCCAGACCATCGAGAAGGTCCTGCCGCGGCTCCAGAAGGAGGCGCGCCTCAAGAAGGACACCGCCCCCGTGCTGGCCGCCGCCGAGGCCGCGCAGGCGATCCTGGAGACCGGCAAGACCCTCTTCGAGGCCGGCTTCGACACCGCCCCGATCCGCGACCTCCACCTGCTGACCGCCAAGCCCTTCCTCTACGTCTTCAACGTGGACGAGGATGAGCTGGCCGACGAGGACTTCAAGAAGGCCCAGCGCGAGCTGGTCGCCCCGGCCGAGGCGATCTTCCTGAACGCCAAGATCGAGTCCGAGCTGATCGAGCTGGACGACGCCGAGGCGCTGGAGCTCCTCCAGTCCATGGGCCAGGACGAGCCCGGCCTCGCCACCCTCGCCCGGGTCGGCTTCGACACCCTCGGCCTGCAGACCTACCTGACGGCCGGCCCCAAGGAAGCCCGCGCCTGGACCATCAAGAAGGGCGCCACCGCCCCCGAGGCCGCCGGAGTCATCCACACCGACTTCCAGAAGGGCTTCATCAAGGCCGAGGTGATCTCCTTCGCCGACCTGGTCGAGACCGGCTCCATCGCCGACGCCCGCGCCAAGGGCAAGGCCCGCATCGAGGGCAAGGAGTACGTCATGCAGGACGGCGACGTCGTGGAGTTCCGCTTCAACGTCTAGTCGAACTGCGGAAAGGCCGCCTGACCTGCGACGGAGCGGGTTGGGCGGCCTTTCGGTCCGCAGGGAGTCCGCAACCCTGCCGCCTCAGGCCAACGCAACCGGCGCCGACTACGCCGCTTCGGCGTCCGGGAGGTCGCTGCGGTCCGCGCTGCCGTCGTCGGCGTACGCGCGGTCGACGGCGGCCCTGGTCCGCTCCTCGGAGTCGGGCCAGAGGTGGGTGTAGATGTTCAGCGTCATCGCGGCGTTGGTGTGCCCGAGCCGCTCGGAGACGGTCTTCACCGACTCGCCGTGCTTGATCAGCAGGCTCGCGTAGTGGTGCCGAAGCGCGTGCGGGCCGGTTCCCTTCGGTTTGCCGGCCCGCTGGCAGGCGGGCCGCCACGAGCCGTCCATGAAGCTGGTGTAGACGACCGGGCCGCCCTCGGGAGCAGTGAAGAGCCAGCCCTCGGGGCCAGAGACCGGGAAGTCCCGCAGGTGCGCGTGCAGGGCCTGGACGGCCACCTTCGGGAGGGGCGCGGTCCGGTACGACCGGGTGGTCTTCGGCGGGCCGACGTAGACGCCGTGCTTGGCCGTCTGCTGGATCTGCTGTTCCACGCTCATGGTGGCGTGCAGCAGGTCGACGTGCCGGAGCTGGAGCCCGAAGAGCTCGCCCGGCCGGAGTCCCGTGGCGGCACCCAGCAGGACAAGACCCCGGTAGCGGGCCGGGATCTCCGCCGACAGGCGTCGGACCTGTTCCACCGATAGGGGCACGACCCGCTTGCGGGGGACGGCAGGCAGCTTGGCGCCCTCGCAGGGGTTGTGCAGGATCATGCGGTCGCGGACCGCCGCGCGGAAGACCGCGTTGACCGTGTTGAAGACGGTTCGGGTGGTGCTGGCCGCGAGGCCGTGGGTGGTCGTCAGGTCGGTCACCCACTTCTGGACGTCGCCCGGCTTGATGGCGCCGAGCGCCCGCTTCTCCCAGGCCGGGTAGGCGTAGCAACGCAGGTGCTGTGCTACGGCCTTGGCGGTTGAGGGCCGGTGGGGCTGACGGGTACGCCACTCCTCGGCGTACTCCTTGAAGAGCTTCTTGGCGGACCTGGGGTCGACGTACTGGCCTGTGACCAGGCTGGCCGTGACCTCGTCGAGCCAGCGCTGGGCATCTATCTTCCGGTCGAAGTGGCGGGCGTGCTCCTTGCCGTCCAGGTCCCGGTACCGGGCCCGCCACTTGCCGTTCGGTCGCTTCTGGATGTTCGCCAAGTCGGCTCTCCTCTGTGTCAGTAGTAGCCGCCCGTCTCGATGTACTCGGTCAGGGCGCGGGCATCGCGTTCCTCGCCCATGAGGCGGACGCACTGTTCGTGGATGCCCTTGGAGCTGTCGGGGTGGGCTGCGATGTAGTCGATGGTGGCGACGACCGCGCGATGCAGGCGGTCCTGCGCTTCGCGGGTCTCGTAGAACGCTTCGACCGCCTCCTGGACGATCCGTCTTCCCTCGATGTCGACGCCCTCCAGCGGGGGCGACATCAGCTCCTCCAGCGGCAGCTCGAAGACGCGGGCGAAGCCGAGGGCTTCGTCCAGGGTGATCTTGCGGCGGGGGGTGCCGTTCTCGATGCGCCAGACCGCGGTCTGGTTCATCGGCACGCCGGCCTTGGTCATGCGGGCCGCCAGTTCGGTGGTGCTCCACCCTCTGACCTCGCGTTCCAGCCCGATGCGCGCTGCCGCGTTGCCTTCGCTGTACAGCAGCGGGGTCTCGCCCCCGCTGGTCTCCCTGGGCATGCCGCCTCCATCGCGTCTCGTTGCTATCCCGATTGAACCATGGTCTTTCCCGTTTGACTCGGCCGAGATTGCGCAGTACATCTGTGCGCACCGGAAAGAGATCTAGTCGAAAGGGAAAGTCTGATGGGTCGCTACCTCACCACCGCCGAAGTCGCCCAGCGCTACCGAACCGCCGAGAGCACCGTGCGCTACTGGCGGCACACCGGCTACGGCCCGCGCGGGGTGAAGGTCGGGCGGCGCGTTCTGTACCTGGAGTCCGAACTCGCCCGCTTCGACCAGGAACTGCACGAGCGGAGCGACGGCTGGGCGCTGGGCGCGTGACGCGCCGCTCGAATCCCGCAGCCAACTGGAAGGCCCCCGGCGCGCCAGCGCCGAGGGCCCGATGAACACCCCTACGCCTACAAGCCGTTCGAGCCGGTGGAGCAGGGCCTGCCAGCCCGCAGGCTCCACCAGGAGGAGTGCACGTTGAACCCTACGTCTCCCCAGTCCAGTGATGCACCCCTGAATGCGTCGTGGCCGCCAGTCGCGATACCGGGCCAACCGGATCGACGGCACGAGGCCGAGGTGTCTGCAGCCTGTGGACAGTCGGCAGCGGCGGCAGCACTGGCCGAGGCTGCCATCCCGGACGAGATCGACCTGATCCCTGACGCGGAGGCGTCGGAGGGCGCCGAGCTGCTGGCCCAGCTGAAGGCCCGGATCGCGCGGTTCGTGATCCTGCCCTCCGAGGAAGCGCTGGACGCCACCACGCTGTGGGTGGCGGCCACGCACCTGCAGAAGTCGTGGCAGCACGCCCCGCGTCTGGCGGTGGTCGGTCCGGCGAAGCGGTGCGGCAAGTCGCGGCTGCTGGATGTGCTCACCGAGACCGTCCATCAGGCGCTCCTGACGGTGAACTCGTCCCCAGCTGCCGTGTTCCGCTCGATCACCGAGGAGCCGCCGACCCTGCTGGTGGACGAGGCGGACACGATCTTCGGCAGTCCGAAGGTAGCGGAGAAGAACGAGGAGATGCGCGGCCTGTTGAATGCTGGGCACCAGCGCGACCGGTACGTGTTGCGGGTCGTCGGCAACGATCACACCCCGCGCCGATTCCATACCTTCGCCATGGCGGCCATCGCCGGCATCGGCGACCTCCCGGACACGATCATGGACCGCTCGATCGTGATCCGGATGCGACGGCGTGCCGAGGGCGAAACGGTCTCGCCGTACCGTTCTGAGCGCGACAGGCCCGGGTTTCACGAGATTCGGGACCGGATCGCCTGTTGGACCGCACCGCTCGCCGAACGGGCCTTGCGACTGGAGCCGAGCATGCCGGTGGAAGACCGGGCCGCCGACACCTGGGAGCCCCTGGTGATCGTTGCCGACCTGGCGGGTGGCCCCTGGCCCAGGCTCGCCCGGCAGGCGTGCAAGCGCATGGTAGACGCCGAGGTGCAGACCGAGGAGGACAACCCCGGGGGAGCCAAGATCCTTGCCGACATCCGGCGGACCTTCCACGCGGCCGGTGACCCCGACAGCATCACCACCGACCAGCTGTTGCTCGCCCTCAACGGCGACCATGAGGCGCCGTGGGCGGAGTGGGGCCGAGGTGGTCTGACCCCACGCGGTCTCGGCTCGATGCTGCGCGAGTTCGCCATCTCCTCCGGCAACGTTCGCATCGGCGACGGCACTCAGCGCAAGGGCTACATGCGCCACAAGTTCACCGACGCCTGGCGCCGCTACTGCCCTGCGGTCTACCCGACCACTCCGGCCAGCAGCGTGAGCTGAACGTCTCGCTCTGGCTGCCGTCCGTGCCGTCCCTGCCGTATCAACGCAGGTCGCGCCCCACGAGGCCAAGACGGCAAGCCGAACAGGACAGCCATCGGTCCGCCGCCGCACGGACCCGAGTGCGAGCGGCGGGCCGGGCCCGGGACGGAAAGCACACCCGTCTCGTGCCGTCCCAGCCGTCCCTGCCGTAAAAGCGCAGGTCAAAGGCCCTTCTGTCGGGACGGTTCGCCGTCCCAAGACGGAAGAGCTCCCATACCGGATTCCGTCGGCTGCGTCACGCCCGCCCCTTGACGTACCGCCCTGACCTGCGGATGCAACGGCAAGACGGCGAAGACGGAACTCCCGCGAACACCCCTCCATCGCAAGGACACGCCCCGCATGCCCACTACTCAGCCGGCCACCCACCCGACAGGCTCCAGCACCCTCGCCCGGACCACGATCACCCTCGTGATGACGATCACCGCCGGCCTCGCCTTTGCCTTCTCCTTCGGCAACGTCTGGGCCCTCGCCCTGCGCCTCGGCGTCCCGCACCCCGTTGCCCCGCTGATAGCCCCCATGGTTGACCTGTCTGTGCTTGGCCTCCTGGTCGCCCTGCACTATCTCTCCGCGACCGGCACGGATACTGCCCAACTGCGCTCCGCCACCAGCCTGATGCACTTCTGTGGTCTGCTCACCCTTGCCCTCAACACTGCTGAGCCGCTCCTTGCCGGGCACTACGGACGTGCGACCCTCGACTCCGTTGCGCCTCTGCTCCTCCTCGGATGGGGAGTTGTCGGCCCAGCCCTCCTTCGCCAGCTCAACACTCCATCTGCCTCCGCCACGGGGGTGGGCACGGCCGCGCATGCCCAGTTCGAGCTGGGCAATCCTTCCGCCGATAGTGGGGGCGACACTGAGCTGAATCGCGTGGAGGCTCCTGCATCGGCGACAGATTCCGAAGAGGCCCAGCCGCCCAGCAGCCCCAGCCGAGCCCCGTCCGCGCGCCAGGAGCCTGCCGTTCCTCGCAAGCGCACAGGCCGCAAGCCAGCAGCCACCATGGACGAACTGCTTGAGGTAGTTGGGCCCGCCGTTGCCGAGAGGGGCGCCACTCACGCAGTGATCAAGGACGCAGTGCGCAGTGCTGGCCTATCGATCAGCAACGATCGAGCCGGCAAGCTACTGGAGCTCGTGAAGGGCGAGAAGGCCGACCAGCCTGAGGTGGTTCGGGCGCACGCCGCCGTCGGCTGACCGTGCATCGACGCACCGCTCGCCCGGTTCCGAATTCGGAACCGGGCGGGCGGTGGGGCGATGGACCGACCCGTCGGTGCGGGACAACAC
>NZ_JBEXJK010000442.1:0-6542 GCF_040609095.1 Kitasatospora sp. NPDC004799 | reverse complement strand
CGGTTGCGTCACGGCGAGGGCGCGGGGAGATCACTTCCACCGTTCCTTCACCGGTGCGGCCCGTTCGCCCGCACCGGCCTCGCCCCCACCAGCAGCGCGACGGCGGTCGCGGCGCCGTACAGCGCCGATCCGGCGGCGGTGAGGCCGGGGATGCCGAGCGCGGGCAGGCCGGCCGCGAGCAGCAGGCCGAGGGCGAGGTCGGCGACGGCGGCGGTGGCCAGGGCGGCGGCGAGCGGGGCGTGCCGGCCGACGGCGGCGGAGCGGACGAGTTCGGCGCGCCCGCTCTCCTCCTCGGCCCGGGTGTGCCGGGTGACGGTCAGCACGCTCAGCAGCGCGGTCAGCACGGCGAGCAGGCCGAGCAGCCGGTGGCCGAGCATGGCGCCCCAGGTGTAGTCGGCCAGGTAGTGGGCCGGACCGCTCAGGGCGAGCATCGCCGGGTTGTCCGAGCCGTGGGCGATCGAGGCGCGGTCGGCGGCGGTCGGGTAGACGGTGCGGACGCTGTCGGCGGTGGCCAGGGTGGTCAGCCAGAGGCCGAGCACCCAGGCGGACAGCCGGAACCGGTCGCGGCGCAGGGCGAAGCGGAGCAGCGCCGTGGTGCCGGCCAGCGTGGTGCGGGCCGCCGGGCGCCGGGGTGCGGCGGCGCGGGCGGCGGCCGGGTCGGCGGCGGTGGCGGTCATCGCCCGGCCTCGCCCTCGACGCGGTGCCCGTTGGCGGCCAGCTCGTCGCCGTAGTGGCGCAGCATCAGCTCCTCCAGGGTGGGCGGGTGGCTGACCAGGCCGCGCAGCCCGGCCGCGCTCAGCGCCCGTACGGCGGCGTCGAGTTGGGCGCCGTCCACGGCGAACCTGACCAGGTCGCCCTCGGTGCGCAGGCCGTGCACGCCGGTCAGCGCGTCCAGCCCGGTGACCGGGCGCAGGGTCCGGGCCTCGACGGTGGTGCGGGTGAGGTGGCGCAGCTCGCCGAGGGTCCCGCTCTGCACGACCCGGCCGTGCCGGATGATGCTGACCCGGTCGCCCAGCTTCTCCACCTCGTCCAGGATGTGGCTGGAGAGCAGGACGGTGCGGCCCTCGTGCTTGGCCTGGCGCACGACGTCCTGGAAGACCACCTCCATCAGCGGGTCGAGGCCGGAGGTCGGCTCGTCGAGCAGCAGCAGTTCGGCGTCGGAGGCGAGCGCGGCGACGATGGCGACCTTCTGCCGGTTGCCCTTGGAGTAGCTGCGGCCCTTCTTGGTCGGGTCGAGGTCGAAGCGCTCGATCAGCTCGTCGCGGCGGCGGCGGTCGAGCCGGCCGCGCAGCCGGGAGAGCAGGTCGATGGCCTCGCCGCCGGTGAGGTTGGGCCAGAGCTCGACGTCCCCGGGCACGTAGGCGAGGCGGCGGTGCAGCTCGACGGCGTCGTGCCACGGGTCCTTGCCGAGCATCCGGGCGCTGCCGCCGTCGGCGCGCAGCAGGCCGAGCAGGACGCGGATGGCGGTGGACTTCCCGGCGCCGTTGGGCCCGAGGAAGCCGTGGACCTCGCCGGTCTCGACGGTCAGGTCGAGGCCGTCCAGCGCGGTGGTCCGGCCGAATTCCTTGCGCAGGCCGGACAGGGTGATGGCCTTGGTCATGCTTCTGAAGCTACCGTAGTTTCAGAAAAACGTGAATATTGGGAAGGCGTTAAAGTTCGAGACCGGGCATGCAGGTGATCACCGGAAAGGGGCGCAGGGTGGTGCAGGGGCCGAAGGGCGGCAGGGAACCGGAGCAGGAGCGGGACGACAGCGCGGTGTCGGACTTCGTCGAGCGCTTCGCGGCGGAACTGGTGGTCGCGGGCATGGGCCGGATGCCGTCCCGGATCTTCTCCTGCCTGATGGCGGAGGAGAGCGGGGTGCTCACCTCCGCCGAGCTCTCCGAGCGCCTGCGGATCAGCCCGGCCGCCGTCTCGGGCGCGATGCGCTACCTGATCCAGGTCGGGCTGGTCGCCAAGGAGCGCGAGCCGGGCTCCCGGCGGGACCGCTACCGGGTGCTCAACGACGTCTGGTTCGAGTCGCTGACCCGGCGCGACGAGCTCCTGCTGCGCTGGGTCCGGGTGCTGCGCGAGGGCGAGGCCACCGTCGGGGCCGGGACCGTGGCGGGGGAGCGGCTGGCGGAGAGCGCCGCCTTCTTCGAGTTCATGGTCGACGAGCTGCACGGGATGCTGGGCCGCTGGCGCGAGCACCGCGCGGCCCAGGAGCGGTAGCGGCCCGGCCGGGGGGATCGGCCGTCGGTCCGCGCGGGCCGCGTTGCCCAGCGCCTCCGGTCGGTCGGGCCGGACAACCCAGGGAGGCCGCGACGAGCGGCGGGGCGCGGCTCCCGGTGCGGGAACCGCGCCCCTGGGGCCGGTCGTCGGACTCGCGTCCGCGGGGCGGCGGGCCCCGGGGTCACCTCGTCGGCGTGGCCGAGGGCGAGAACGCGGCGCTGGGCGTGGTGGCGGGCGCGCCGCTCGGGGTGCCCGCCGCGGTCGGGGTGGGGGTGGGGCAGCCCGGGAGCGGCGTCGCCGTCGGGGTGCCGGTGGGGGTGGCGGCCGGGGACGGGGAGCCCGTCGGGGTCGGCGTACCGGTGGGTGCGGCGGTGGGCGTGGCCGTCGGGTCCGGGCAGCCGGTGGGCGTACCGGTCGGGGTGCCCGTCGGGGTGCCGGTGGGCGTGGTCGTCGGCGTGCCGGTCGGGGTCGCCGTCGGGGTGGTGCCGCCGCTCGGGGTGGTCGTCGGCGTCGCGGACGGCGAGGTCGAACCGCCGGGCGTGGGCGTGGCGGTGGCGCTCGGGGAGGTCGTCGGCAGCGGGCTCGGCGACTGGTCCGGCGTCGGCGTGACCGGGGCGGTCGGCTGCGGCCCCGCGGTGGGCGTGCTGCCCGCGCCCGAGCCGCCGGTCGGGACCGCCGGGGCGGTCGGGAGGTACGGCGTGGCCGGCGCGGTGGGCGTCACCGGCGCGCCCGGACGGTTCGGGACGGTGGTCACCGTGCCGCTGCCGAAGTGCGCCATCCAGTTGCGCACCGTCCGCAGGTACTCGCCCGAGTTGTTGTAGCTGAGCACCGCCCGGTCGAGCTGCGCCGGGTCGGCGAGGTCGCGGCCGCCCGCGCACAGGTAGCGGCCGGCGCTCTCGGTGGCGTCGAAGACGTTGTTCGGGTCGGCCTTGCCGTCGCCGTTGGCGTCCACGCCCCAGGAGGCCCAGGTGGACGGGATGAACTGCATCGGCCCGACGGCGCGGTCCCAGCGGGCGTCGCCGTCGTAGCGGCCGCCGTCGGTGTCGGATATCGCGGCGAAGCCGTTGCCGTCCAGGGCCGGGCCGAGGATCGGCGTCAGGGTCGTGCCCGCGGCGTCCACCCGGCCGCCGTTGGCCTGGCCCGACTCGACCTGGCCGATCGCGGCGAGCAGCTGCCAGGGCAGGTGGCAGCCCGGCGAGCGCTGCGCCAGCGCCGTCTCGGCCTGCCGGTAGGCGGCCAGCACGGTGGCGGGCAGCGCGGGCCCGGTGGCCGCGAACGGGCCGGCCGGGGGGCCGCCGGGCAGCGCGCCGGGCGGCTGCGGGAGCTGGACGGTGCCGCCGCCGTCGGCCGGGACGCCGGTGCCGAAGGTGCCGGGGGCGCCCGTCGAGGGGTCGCCGACGGGCAGTGAGCGTCCGGCGCCCTGGCCGGTGGCGCCGCCCGCCGGGCCGGCGTCGGCGGCCGCGACCGGGGCGAGCCCGATACCCGTCACCTGAGAACCGGTCAGCGCGGCGAGCGCGGCGAAGGCCGCCGCCGTGCCCGTGAGCCGCTTGCCGATCCGGAGCCTGCGCCCGCCCTCCGCCGTGCCGATCCGCACCGTCATCCGCTACCCCTCCCCGTCGCCGTCCGGACCCTTCCGGAACGGTTGAGCTGCCGTCATCGTGCCCGCCCCGCTGAGGACGGGGCCCGCCACCGGGACGATTAGTATCACGACGATCTGACAGGGACAGGATGACCGGGAGGCGGACCGGAGCCCCCTGACGGGTAAACGCGGCACTTCAACGGGGGTGCGGCCGGGGGCCGTGCCGTCCCGGCGCAGCCGCCGCCCGCCGCCCCACCGGTCGCGCCAGGCGGCAACTCGCGCTCCGGTGCCGGAAGTTGACCAGGGGCCCAACGGTGGGGGACGGGCGCTCCCCGGCGCCGGACCGGCGGTTCGGAGCGCGGGGGTGGTGCGTGCGCGGTGTTCCGGGCCCCCGGCGCCGCCCCGCGGCCCGCCGTTCTGACCTGCCGAAACGTCGGGGGATCCGGCCGGCGCCCCTTACCAGGACGGTCGCCGGGATGCCAGCGGGTGACGCCGACTCCGCCCTGGACGGGTGACGTTCTGGTGAAAATGGGCATGCCAGGAATCACCGCCCGGCATGCTGTGGCGCGTGATGATGCGGATGGAGGCCCGGACCGTGAGCGCGAACCTGCCGGAGACCGTCGCCGAGGGAGCGGTCGTCCTGCCGGCACCCCCTCGGGTGGTGGACGACCTGGCCCGAGACCTGACCCAGGCCGCCGCGGCGGTCCGGGCGGTGTCGCGCACCTGCCGCCCCGGCGGGGACGTCGCGGTCGCCGCGTACACCGCCGTGGTGTGCACCGGGCGGTCGGCGGCCGGCGCCCTGGAGGAGGCCGCCGCCTGGTGCCGGCAGGCCCCCGAGGCCGAGGTGCACTCGCTGGCCTGGGCACGGGTGCCGGGGCACCGGGAGGACGTCCACGAGTACCGCGTGACCATGGCCGTGAGCTTCCCCGACGGCGACACCGGGGAGCACCTCGGCGACACCCACCACGCCTGGCGCTGACGTCGTATCATCATCCCCATGGTTGAGGGGGGTACGAACGAGATGGTGAACAGCCCGGACGGGACCACCGCGGAGGAGCACGCCGACGGCCCGCGGGAGCTCTCGCGGACCACCGCCGTCCTGGCCACCGTGCTCGCGGCGGTGTTCGGGGCCGCGGTGCTGCTGGCCGTGTTCCACTGGCTGGGGTGGTCCGTCCCGGGGGTCGGCTGGATCGTCGCCAAGGCCGGGATCAAGCTCGCCGTCGGCGGCTTCGCCGGCCTGGCCGTCGTCGCCGCCTGGCTGCGGGCCAGACTGCGGTCGCGGTCCGGGAGTTGATTGCTCCGGCGGTCAACCCGCCTGCGGGGACGGGCAGCTGAGATCGCGCTCGGGTGCCCGGTCCGCCAGCAGGTAGCGCTCGACCACCTCGGTGACGCAGGAGTTGGGGCCGGGGTACTGGCCGTGGTCGCCGTTGCCGGTGACGGTGACCAGCCGGGAGCCGCGCAGCGCGCGGTGGGCGCCGAGCGCCGCCTCGTAGTAGGTCGCCGGATCGTGCACCGAGTTGAGCATCAGGGTCGTCGGCAGGTGGGCGCCGGTCACCGTGACCCGGGGCGCCGGGGCGGCCGGCCAGGCGGCGCAGACCGCGCTGAAGGCGAGCGTCCGGGCACCGGCCAGCGGCCAGCGGGCGGTGTTCTCGGCGCCGCGCTCGATCCAGGTGTCCAGGTCCCTGGTCCACGGGGTGTCGTTGCAGGTCACCGCGAAGTACTCGGCGAGGAACTCCGGGGTGAGGTAGCTGTCGAAGGCCTTCGCGGCCGCCGTACGGGCGGCGGGCTCGGCGCCCTGCCAGTCGTCCACGGTGGCCAGGATCCGGGCCAGGTCGGGGAAGTTGGATGCCCGGTAGACCGCCGACATGGCGAGGCTGTCCAGCTGGTTCGGGCCGATCGTCACCGGGCCCTCGACGAGGGGGGAGTCGTGCAGCGCGGCGCGCCGCCGCTCCCAGTGCGCCCGCACCTGCTCCGGCGTGGCGCCCCAGTGGTAGGTGGCGTCCCGGGCCGCGAGCCAGGGCACGAAGTCCTCGTCGAAGCGGCGCTGGAAGCTCATCGGCTGGCCCAGCTCGTACGTCTCCCAGCTGCCGTCGAAGCCGACGTTGCTGTCCAGCACCATCCGTTCGACCCGGTGCGGGAAGAGCGTCCCGTAGTAGGCGCCGATCATCGAGGCGTAGGACGGGCCGTAGTAGCTGAGCTTGCGCTCGCCGAGCAGGCCGCGGAACAGGTCGATGTCGTGGGCGGTCTGCTCGGTGCTGAGGTAGGGCAGCAGGTCGCCGCTGCGCTCCTGGCAACTGGCGGCCAGCTTCCTGGAGTTGGCGACGACCCGGTCGATCGCAGCGGGGGACCGGTCGCGGTAGTCGCCGGACAGGAACTCCCGGAACTCCTCCGGGGTCTGGCAGACCGCCCTGGTGCTCGCGCCGACCCCGCGCTGGTCGAAGCCGACGATGTCGTACGCGGCGGCGACCGCCGGGGCGCCGGCGGCCAGGTTGGCCGGGCGCAGCAGGCCGGTGCCGCCGGGCCCGCCGGCCGCCATCAGCAGGGTGCCCTTGCGCCGGGCCGGGTCGGTGGCGCGGTGCCGGGAGACGGCGATGGTCAGATCGGCCCCGGCGCCGGGGTGGTGCCAGTCGCGCGGGGCGGTCATGGTGGCGCAGTCCAGCGCGGGCTGCTGGGCGCAGGGCTGCCAGTTCAGCGCCTGCCGGGTGTAGCGGGCGGGCGCCGGATCGGCGTCGCCCGGGTCCCGGCCGGCCGCGTC
>NZ_JBEXJK010000441.1:0-6550 GCF_040609095.1 Kitasatospora sp. NPDC004799 | reverse complement strand
GTCCGGATTCTGGTCCAGCGCGACCTTGCCGCCCGGTATGGGGTAGCTCTTCACGGTGGACGTCGCGGTGGGGGGGGGGGCGGGCCGGCGGGTGGGCGACGCGGTGGTGCCGGTGGTGCCGGTGGTGGCCGGGGTGTGCGGAGCGGTGGCCGCGGTGGCGGTGGCGGTGGCGGCGGTGCTCGGGGAGGCCGCCGGGGAGGGGGTCGTGGACGGCGCGGCGGAGTGCGGCTGGTCCGGGGTGGCGGGCGCGGAGTGCGGCGTGCCGTCGGCCCTCGGGGAGGGCAGCGGCAGCGCCGTGGGCTGCTCGAACGCGGCGCCGGTCAGCACCGCGTGCACGCCGAGCCAGGACAGCGCCACCGCCGCCCCGGTGGCCGCCGCCCAGGCGCCGAGCTGTACCAGTCCGTTCCGCATCGTCCGCACATCCTGCCGTATTTCCAAACGGATGGAGACCGGCACCCCCGGTATTCGGCAGGGTAGTTGCACAATGTCCGGACCCACCCCGAGGTACAGACCACTGACCGGCGATGGCGTACCGTGCAGGGCCATGGCAACAGTGCTCGTGGTCGAGGACGACCCCTTCGTACGGTCCGCGCTCATCCGCCACCTGACCGACACCGGTCATGCGGTCCGCAGCGTGGGCACGGCTCTGGAGGCGCTGCGGGAGGTCGCCCAGGTCGGCTGCGACCTGGTGATCCTCGACCTGGGCCTGCCCGACCTGGACGGCAGCGAGGCGCTCAAGATGATCCGGGGCCTGACCGACGTGCCGGTGATCGTCGCCACCGCCCGGGACGACGAGGCCGAGATCATCCGGCTGCTCAACGACGGCGCCGACGACTACCTGGTGAAACCTTTCTCCGGGGAACACCTCAGTGCCCGGATGACCGCCGTGCTGCGCCGGTTCGGCGGCGGCGCGGCGCCCGTCGCCCAGGTGCTGCGGGTCGGCGGACTGGCCATCGACCTCCAGCGACGGGAGGCCGCGCTGGACGGGCGGCCGCTCGACCTGACCCGCCGTGAGTTCGACCTGCTGGCCTTCCTGGCCGCCCGGCCCGGCGTGGTGGTGCCCCGCAAGGAGATCCTCGCCGAGGTCTGGCAGCAGACCTACGGCGGCGACCAGACCATCGACGTCCACCTCTCCTGGCTGCGCCGCAAGTTGGGCGAGACCGCCTCCAACCCCCGCTACCTGCACACCGTCCGGGGCGTCGGGGTCCGGCTGGAGGCCGCCGGGGGCCTGGCGGAGCACCGGACATGAGGCGGTTCGGGCGCTCGCTGCGCTGGGCCCTGGTCAAGGCCGCCGTGGCCGGGACCACCATGGTCGCGCTGGCCTTCCTGATCCCGCTCGGGATGATGGTCCAACAGACCGCGCGGGACCGGGCCTTCACCGCCGCCGAGCGGCAGGCCGCGGCGCTCGGTCCGGCCCTGGCGATCACCACCGACGAGGACGCGATCAACCGGGCCCTGGCCAGTACGGACGCCGGCGGGCAGGGGCGGATGGCGGTGCACCTGCCGGCCGCGCCCGTTCCGGCGGCTGCTCCGGCGGCACCCGCTCCGGCAGCGCCTGCCTCGGGAGCGCCTGCCTCGGGAGCACCTGTTCCCGCAGCACCCGTTCCGGCGGCCGGGCAGCCCGCCGGGGCGGGCGCCGCGGGGAGCGGGACGGCGGCCGCCGGGAGCGGCGAGCCCGGGGGCCCGATGCTGGGGGAGGGGCGCGCCACCGCGGCCGACGTGGCCACGGCCGGCGGGCAGGGCCGCTCCTTCACCGTGCAGGTGCCCGGCGGGTACGCCCTGCTCCAGCCGGTCGCGGTGGACACCGGGCGGACCGCGGTGGTCGAGGTGTTCGTGGCCGAGAGCGACCTCACCCGGGGCGTCGCCACGGCCTGGCAGGTGCTCTCCGCCGTGGCGCTCGGCCTGGTCGCCGTCTCGGTCCTGGTCGCCGACCGGATGGGCAGCCGCATCGTCGGCTCCGCGCGCACCCTCGCCGGCGCCGCCCGCTCGCTCGGCGCCGGGAACCTCTCGGTGCGGGTCCCGGTGGAGGGCAAGCAGGCCGAGGGCAGCCCCGAGGAACTGCGCGAGGCCGGCCAGGCGTTCAACACCATGGCCGACCGGGTGGTCCAACTCCTCGCCGCCGAACGGGAACTGGCCGCCGACCTGTCGCACCGGCTGCGCACCCCGCTGACCGTGCTGCGGCTCAACGCCGCCTCGCTCGGCGAGGGCGACGCGGCCGACGCCACCCGGCACGCGGTCGCCCAGCTGGAGCGCGAGGTCGACCAGATCATCCGCTCGGCCCGTCGCGCCCCCGAGGACGCGCCCGCCGTCGCGGTCGGCTGCGACGCCGCCGAGGTGATCCGGGAGCGGGTCTCCTTCTGGTCGGCGCTGGCCGAGGACGAGGGGCGCGGCTGGCAGCTGGCCGGCGCCGAGCGGGCGGCGCCGGTGCCCGTCCAGCGCGGCGACCTCGCGGCCGCCGTCGACGCGCTGCTCGGCAACGTCTTCCGGCACACCGCCGTCGGCACCGCCTTCTCGGTGGACGTCCTGGCCACCGACAGTTCGGTGATCGTCCTGGTCGGCGACGCCGGACCGGGGTACAGCGATCCGGCCGCCGCCCTCAAGCGGGGCGAGGGGCACGGCGGCGAGGGCTCCACCGGCCTCGGCCTGGACATCGTCCGCAAGCTCGCCGAGTCCACCGGCGGGGACCTCGCGCTCGGCCGCTCGGCGGTGCTCGGCGGGGCCGAGACCCGGCTGCGGCTGCGCACCCGGCCGCAGGAGGCGGAGCCGGCGCGGGGCGGACGGGGGCGGCGGACCAGGGGCGCGCTGTTCCAGAAGTGACGGCGGCCGGTCGGGGGCGATCGCCCCGGGGTGCTCCGGCGGCGAGGGAGCGCGGCTGGTCAGGCCCGCTTTGTGACGCTGCGTAGTCGGTCGCGAACGGTTCCGCCCGGACGGCATCCGGTATCGTCGCTGGTTGGCCGAGCCGTGGACGGAGTGGACAGTGACAGCGGTGCAAGACGAGCGCAGCCCGGTGCGGACCGCACCCGACCCCTCGCCCGCCCCCCTGTCGGACCGGCTGCGCCGGACCCTCGGCGCCCCCGTCCGGGCGCTGCGCGAGGCCCCCCGCCGCCCACTGCTGGCCGCCTCCGCCGTGGCACTGCTGTCCCTGCTGGTGTACGCGGTGGTCCGGCACTTCGTCCACACCTCGATGGTGGACATGATCGTCTACCGGGCCGAGGGCGCCGCCGTGGCGAACGGCACCGACCTGTACGCGCTGCGCGTCACCGAGTGGAACCTGCCCGCGACCTACCCGCCGTTCGCGGCGATGCTGTTCGTCCCGACCACCTGGTTCCCGGTCCCCTTCCTCCGGGTGGCGATCACTCTCGGCAACATCGGGCTGCTCGCCCTGCTGACCCACCTGTCCTTCAAGCTGGTCGGCTGGCCGCGCCGCGAGCTGCGGCCGATCGGCGTGGTCCTGGTGACCGGCCTCGGCGTCTGGCTCGAGCCGGTCTTCACCACGCTCCGGTACGGCCAGATCAACCTCGCGCTGGCCTGCCTGGTCCTCTGGGACCTCACCCGCGCGGACGGGCGGCGGAGCAAGGGCGTGGCGATCGGCATCGCCGCCGGCATCAAGCTCACCCCCGGGCTGTTCGCGGTCTACCTGCTGATCACCGGCCGGGTCCGGGCCGCCTTCGTGGCCGGCCTCACCTTCCTCGGCACCTTCCTGCTCGGCGCCCTGGTCCTGCCCGACGCCACCTGGGGCTTCTGGACGAAGTACCTCTACGACTCCTCCCGGGTCGGCAAGACCTGGATCGTCGACAACCAGTCGATGCGCGGCGCCTTCGCCCGCCTGCTGCACACCGCCGACCCCGGCACCGTCGCCACCCTCGGGGCCGGCCTGGTCGCGCTGGCCGGGCTCGCCGTCTCCGCCTGGGCCGTGCGCAGCGGCCGCTGGCTGCCCCGGGCCGAGGCCTGGGGCGTCTGCTGCGCGGCCGTCACCGCCGTGCTGATCTCGCCGATCAGCTGGACCCACCACTGGGTCTGGTGCGTGCCGACGCTCGTCCTGCTGGCCGCCGAGGCCTCGGTCGAGCACGCCCGTCCGGCCGGTGTCCGCCGGCTGCGCTGGCGGGCCGCGTTCTGGGCCACGCTGCTCGCCTTCGTGTCCTTCGCGATGTGGGCCGCGAAGCCGGTCGGCCTGGCCGTCCTCGACCTGTCACCGTGGCGCCAGCTGCCGACCTCGGTCTATCCGTGGGTCGGACTCTGCTTCCTGCTCGCCGCCGCCGTCCGGATAAGGGCCCGACGCCGGTCGGCCGGCGCGCCGCTGGTCCGGCTGCCCGGACAGCGGGACGCCGGCGGCCCGGACGCCGCCCGCGGTCGTCAGCAGGCCCCCGCGGCCCGCTGAGCCGCCGGGGGCGCCGCTGCCGCCTCCCCGCTCCCGCTCCTGCTCCCGCTCCGTCCGCCGGGCCCGCCGATCGCCGGGGCGTCCCCCGGTCGGGTGTTCCACGGCGGGGGGTTCCTCGGGCGGGTGTTCCTCGGCCGGGTGTTCCCTGTCCGGGTGTTCGCGCGGGTGCTCGTACCCGTGATGCTGTACGTGCCAGTGCACGCTGCGGCGCACGCCTAGGCGAGCAGCTCGGCGAGCGAGCCGTCCATGTCCAGCGCGGCCAGCTCGCTGCCCGGCGGGACCAGCCGGTGCGCCCGCTCCAGCCAGGCCGCGACGGCCGGCAGCGGGGCCTCCAGCAGAGCGTCCCCGGCGGGGGAGCTGAGCGCCAGACAGAGCACGCTGCGGCGGCCCGAGCGAGTCGGCCAGATCCGCACGTCGCCCTGGCCGCACGGGCGGAAGGTGCCCTCGACCAGCAGCTCGCGGGCGAACACCCAGGTCACCGGGGAACCGGTGTCCAGGTGGAAGGTGATGTACACCGCGTACGGGTCGTGGCTGCCGTAGGACAGCCGGGCCGGAACGGGGACGCTGTGCTCCGGCGAGAGCACCAGGTTGAGCTCCAGCTCGTGCTCGACGACGCTGACGGGACGCTCCATGATCGTCTTCCTCTCTGCCTTCGGGCGGCACCCGGTTCCGGGCCCCTGTGACCTTTGAGAGGGCGGTCCGCACCGGCTCTTACACACGTTTCCGGGATTTCTTCGGGAAGTTTGGTGTGGGGTGGTGAACGGCGGGTGGCACGGCGCGCGGGCAATCACCGTGCGCTGGGTTCCCTACCCTGAGCGACCCTCCGCTGTCCGGGGAATCGCGAACTTCCCGTCACGGCTCCGGTGAGGTACTACCCTTTGTGACTGCCCGGCGACTGTCCGCCCATCGGTGGTGCCCCCACGCGCGCCGAGCGCCGGGCGCGCGCCGGGTCGTGCGCGCGGGTGGATGTGTCTGCGGTGGTCGGGCCCGGTCGGCCCGCACCGTCCTCGTCAGGCCCTGCCAGGAAAGAAGACCCCCATGACGGACCGCCCCTTCGCCGCCGACGGCGACCCGGCCGTCGCGCCCGAGCCCGGCTACTACCCCGACCCCTCCATCCCCGGCTTCGTCCGGTACTGGGGCGGCTCGGCCTGGGTGCCCGGCACCAGCCGGCCCGCGCCCGCCGCGGGCGAGGTGCTGGAGCCGCCCCGGTACGCGACCCGGCGGCCCGCCCCGGAGGGGGCGGGGGCGCGGGTGGTGCGGCCGCCGGTGGTGCCGGAGGCGGTGGCGGCTCCGGGGGTGGTGGCGCCGGAGGGCGGGATGCCGGGGGTGGCGGCCTCGGTGCCGGGGGTGGTCCCGGAGCCGGCTGCCCTGGATTCGGTGGTCTCGATGCCGGTGCTGTCGGAGCCGGTCGTCCCGGAGCCGGTCGTCCCGGAACCGGTGGTCGCGGAACCGGTGGTCTCGGAGCCGCTGGCGCGGGTGCGGGTCGGGCCGCCGGCGGGTGGCGGCGACACCGGGCCGGTGTACTTCGACCAGACCTCGGGCGGGGCCTCCTTCGTGCTCGGGCCGCGGTTGGCGGAGGTGATCGGCGGGCCGGTGTTCCGGACAGTGGACCGGCCGGGAGCGCCGTCCTCCGGATCGTCGGGGGTGCCGTCGCAGGGCCTGCCATCGGGCTTCGGCGGCGCCGAGCCGCCCGTGGGCGTGGACGGGCCGGGAGCCGTCGGTGCGGTGCCCGGGGCGGTCCCGGCGCCCGGTCCGGGCTCGCTCCCGGGGTCGGGTCCGGCCCCGGGGTCGGGTCCGGTCCCGGCCCCGGCTTTCGGGGAGTCCGGGTGGCAGGCCGATCCGCGGCGGCAGCGGGGCCTGATGGAGACGGGCGATGCGCCGCGCTGGGTCTCCTGGGGGGTGATTCCGGAGGCGCCCGATGCAGAGGAGGGGCGCGCGGAGCCCGAGCGCGCTCCGGCGGCCGTGGAACTGGCCGCCGCCGGCGCTCCCGCCGTGGCGGTGGCCGTGCGGGACGCGCCGGTACCGGCCGTCCTGGCCTCCGGTCCGGTGCCGGTGGTCGGCGAGGGGGCGATCGGCATGCCCGGCCCGGGTCGCCCCGAACGCCTGACGCCTGAGAGAGTGTTGGGTAATCGGGTGACTACTGGTGCTTGAGGTCGTCGGCGAGGCGGCGGG
>NZ_JBEXJK010000440.1:0-6560 GCF_040609095.1 Kitasatospora sp. NPDC004799 | reverse complement strand
GGCCTTCGTCCCGCTGCAGACCCGCCTCGCGGCGAGCGACAAGCTCAACGAGTACATCCACATGGGCACCGGCGGTGGAGGCGGCGGCGGGGCCCACGGCGGCGGAGCCGGCGGCTCCTCCACGGGCAGCACGCTCGACGCCGGCGGGGGCGGCGGAGGCTCCAGCCTCGGTCCCGCCGGTGCGGCCTTCACCACCGCAGCGCGCAGCGGCGACGGCGAGGTCCGCATCGAGGAGCACGTCTGCGCCAGTCCTTCCCCCTCGCCGACCGCCACCACCAGCCCGTCACCCTCGCCGTCCCCGACCGCCACCACCAGCCCGTCACCGAGCCCGTCACCGACCGCCACCACCACAACCGCCACGTCCTCGCCCAGCCCCACCCACACCGCGAGCCACGGCGGCACCGGCGCCCCCTCCCCCACCTGGGGGCCCAGCCACCACCCCGTACCCTCCCCGCGGCCCGGCGGCGGAGGCGGCCAACTCGCCGAGACCGGAAGCCGGACGCCGGTGCTCCTGCTCGCCGGGGCGCTCTCGCTGGGGGCCGGAGCCTTCTTGCTCCGCCGCGCCCGCCGCAGAGGCCGCCGCGCCTGACGCCCGTACCGGTACCCGGGTCAGCCGCCGGCGCGCCCGGTGGTTGACCCGCCCGCCTGCCCGGCTCGACCCGGCCTGCGGTGGCGGCTGCCTGGCCGGCGCGCCGGACAACGGACTTCGAGGGGCCGGGGGCGCCGGTTGCGCCGTACGCGCCGAGCGGGACCGAAACCCTCGTGCCTCGCGCGCCGCTGCTGCCGAACGCCGAGCAGAACGGGCGGCAGCTCACGGCCGGCACCCACTGCCGTTCCCGGTCTGACGCCTCGACGAAGTCGAGGACGAACCCGTCCGCAGGCCCGGGGTGACGGCCCGGCGCGGTACGACGGCGAGCGGGCCCTGACGGCGGCCCGGCGCGTGTCACGAGGCGAGTATGCGGGCCAGCCGGGCCGCCTCCGTCCGGACGCGGCGGGGTGCGGTCGGAGCCGTGAGGGCGTCGAGGCCGCGCAGCGCGAGCCGTGGATCGCCGTCGATCCCGAGCCGCTCGCCGGCGCCCCGGGATTCGATGTGTGGCCCGCCCTGGACAGCAGGTGGGACGAGGTCGTGGCGAGGGGCGACACCCCGCGCATCGTGCGGCGCCGCTTCGACCTGCTCACCGATGTCCTCGGCCTGGACCGCGCACGCGCGACCGGCTGGACGCTGGGACGGCTGCTGCAGAACTCGCTCTGGGACATCGACGACGGCGGGACCCGGCTCGCTCCGTCCTCCGTCGCGATCGCGGACTCGCTGCTCAACCGGTGACCTCCGGCCGACGGAGGGCCGGTGACGACGGGCCTGCCGTGGTGACGACGACCGGGCTTCGGCTCGGGCGCGGAGGCGGGCGCCGTGTCGGCGGCGTGCGTCAGGCGCCGAGGCCGATGTGGGAGACGTAGGTGTAGGCGCCCCAGTCGGAGTCGAGGTCGGCGATGATGTCGTCCCAGATGCCTTCGAGGGTGTCGGCGTCGCCGGCGGCGAGGGCGTCGACGGCGTCGTCCCAGACGTAGCGGACCTGCACGGTGCGGATGCGCAGGTTGTCACGGCGCCGGGGCTCGTCCACCACCTGCTGGTTGATGGGGTGGATCTCGACCTTGGTGCCGCGGCCGTCGCGGTTGAGGTGGGCTTTGAGGATGGCGGGGTTGTTCAGGACGTTGCGGGCGCGCAGCGTCCAGTAGGCGGTGTCGACGGCCTCCTGGTTGGCGGGGCGGGGGTGGCGGGTGCCCTTGGTCCAGGCGCGCAGGGTGGCCGGGGTGGCGGTGACGCCGGCGTCGGCCAGGGCCTCGCGGCCGCCCTTGTGGCTCATCAGGTAGCGCATGCGGGCGGTCAGGCCCCGGCGGGTGGACGGCGGGGACTTGATGCCGCCTTCGATGATCATGCGCTCGACGGCGTCCTCCAGGGCCCGGCCGAGCGCGATCTTCCCGTGGATGTTTCCGGGGTCGCGGTCGGCGCCGTAGCGGCCGAAGTTCTTCCATCCGTCGGTCGACATCTTTAGGCGCTCCGGGTGCGGGTGCGGGGCAGGGTGTACCGGTCCTTGAGTTTCAGCTGCGTCGTCAGGCGGCCCTCCTCGAAAATGCCGCCGTTGGCCTTTCGCCATTCTCCGCCGGTGATGTGGAGTTCGTCGGTGCCGCGCAGGGCGACGATCGTCAGCCCGGCCTTGTGGGCGCGGTGGGACTTGTACCAGAGGTTCGCGAAGGCCTGGGAGCGGATGATGTGCATCCAGTCGGGGCGGCGGAGGTCGCGGTTGAAGGCGGATTCGCCGATGGTGGACGCGAATTTCGCGTAGATGGCCTTGACGTACTTCTCGGTGACCAGGTCGTCGTCGCGGATGGCGTTCTCACGGGCGATGGTGAGGACGCGGCGGAACTTCTCCAGCAGCCCCTCGGAGGAGCCGGAGGTCCAGGCCTCGGTGATGTGCGGGGCCTCGGCCAGGCCGAGTTTGTGGCAGCGGATCAGCAGCCGCACGGTGGCCTCGTCCAGCAGCAGCGGGCCGCTCTCGTGGCGGTTGCCGATCGGGTCCGGCAGCCGCGGGTGCTCCCAGACCGGGCGGGCCGGGAGCAGGTAGACGCCGGCGCGCTTCGGGTCCCAGCCGCCGTCGGGGCGGTGCTGGAGCGCGCCGATCGGCAGGTGGGTCTTGAGCGCGGAGCAGTAGGCGGCGTTGGTGTCCAGGACGTCCACCGTCACCGGGTCGGCACCGGCCTTCAACCGCGCCGTCAGCGGGGCGTTCTCCCACTTGTGGCGTCCCTCCCAGATGTCGTCCGCACCGTTCCGGGACTTCTTCGAGAGGAACTCCAGGCGCTCCGGATAGACCGTGTGCTCGTATACCGCGTTGGCGCGGGTCTTGTCGAAGAGGTCCATTCCGTTCGGAATCGCCTTCTTCTCCAGCGCCACGACCGCCGCGTCGACGTCGCCGTCGTGCTCCTCCAGGGCCTCGTCGACCGCCGACGTGATCATGTCGAGGTAGAAGCCGAGCTCGCGGCCCGTACCGGCGTACTCACGGGCACGCGCGGACGGACCCGAGCCGGCGCCCGTACGGGGCGCCGCGGACGGAGCCGTACGGGGCGCCGCGGACGGAGCCGTACGGGGCGCCGCGGACGACGCGGCCGCGGGGCCGGACACGGGCACGGGCACGGGGCTGGGGCCGGCGGCCCCGGGCGCGGGGGTGCACCAGCCGCCCAGGTGCAACGGCCGGCCGCCGATCCGGAACGGGACCGGACGGCCGCACTGCACGCACGGCTCCGGCGGGTGGAGGGCGGGCTCGCCGTCCGGCCCCCGGTCGGCGTACGCGGCGCTGGGCGCGGCATCCTGGGCGGGCGGGGCGGTGGGCGTCAGCACCGCGGGCTGCTCGGTCTCGGCGGGCTGGGCGACGGCGGGCTGGTGCGCAGCGGCCTCGCCGGCCGGGACACCGGCGACCGAAGCGACCGACGCGGCGGGTGCCGCGGTCGGATCGGGTGCGGCGGCGGACGTCGGCGGCACCGGGGCCGGGGCGGGTGCGGCGGTGCCGGGGGGCCAGGTGAGGCACTGGGCGGCGTGGGTGGGGCCGGAGAGCAGGTCCAGCGGGCCCATCCCCCAGTGGCCGGCCAACGCGTCGACCTCGTCCAGGGACCACGGCTGCGCACCGGACTGACGGCGGGACACCTTGTCCTGCGTCAGCCCGAGCGCGGCGGCGAGCTCACGCTGGCTCTCGCCGGTGCGCTGCCGGATCGCGGCGACGGTGAGCCGCAGCGCTTCCAACGTACTGAGCGTCATGCAAGGGACCTTATCAATCGCCTATGGATTTTTTCCATCTTGAAGTGATGCGGTCACTTGCTTGGGTGACTGGAACCAGGACGCTCTGAGTGGTGACGGGGCCGTTCCTCCGGCCGGGTCCGCAGTCGCCCGTGCCGGCCGTCGGCGCGTCACGCTGCTACGTCACGTGGACGAACAGCCGTTCCGGCGCGTGGGGTGGGCGCCGGTCTGCCAGTCGCGCGGCGTCATGCCGTAGGCCGCGCGGAAGGCGCGGGTGAAGTGGCTGGAGTTGGCGAAGCCCCAGCGCCGGGCGATCCCCGCCACCCCGAGCTCCCCCGCCATCGGGCGGAGCAGGTCCCGCTGGCAGCGCTCCAACCGCTGGGCCCGGACCCACCCGCCGACCGTGGTGCCCTCCTGCTGGAACAGCTTGTGGAGGAAGCGGACGGACATGAAGTTCGCCGCCGCGATCGTGGACGGCGACAGGTCCGGATCGCGGAGGTTGCGCAGGATGTGCTCCTTGACCCGCTCGAAGGAGGCCGCCGAACGTGAGCCCTGCGGCCGGGCGCGCCCGGCCCCGTCGTCGACGAACAGCGCCAGCAGGTCGAGGGCGGTGGCCGCGGCCCGGCGCCCGACGGCCTCGTCCAGCTCCGCCGCCTGGTGCGCCATCCTCGACAGGTAGTCCGTCAGCAGCGCGGCGCTGCCCCCGGCGCCGCTGAACGCCGTGGCGGTGAGTGCCCGCAGGTCCTTCTCGGGCACGTCCAGTTCGGCGCGGGCGAAGTGGAAGGAGGTGAAGGCGAACTCCTCCGCCATCCTCTTCCGGAAGACCCGGGAGGTGTCGGTGAGGGAGAACCCGCCGGGCCGGATGAGCGTCTGCCTGCCGTCCTGCTCCTTGAGGGCGGTGCCCCGTTCCTGGAGGCTGAGGACGAGCGTCGGCGAGTCGCCGTCGGCCAGGTGCCTGCAGCGGGTCACCACCTGGGGCCCGGCCTGGACCCTGGAGATCCGCAGGAAGCCCAGCCGGTAGCCGACGATCTCCCCGGGCGAGGGCACCTCCTCCAGGAAGTCCACGGTCATCGGCACGAAGGTGTGGGACACGGCGTCCTGCCAGCTCTCCGCCCGGTCGGCGGCGGACAGCGACGCGGTGGAGACAGATGCGGTGGAGACGGATGCGGGCACCGGGTTCCCCTCGGGTCGGTCGGTCATCGGGACACCCGGCCCCGGGTGTCCCGCGGCTCGGACGGCTCGGTGCCGCCGCGGGTGTCGCGCCACCGGCTCGGTGAGATGCCGTACGAGGCGCGGAAGAGCCGGCTGAAGTGGGCCGGATCGGTGAAGCCCCACCGCTGGGCCACGCCGGCGACCGTGCTGTCGCCGCCGTCCTCGCGGGAGAGGTCCTCGGCGCTCGCCTGGAGCCGGCGGCGCTGGATCAGGCGGCTGACGGTGGTCCCCTCCCCTTCGAAGAGCTTGTGGAGGGAGCGCACGGAGATGCGGTGCGCGGCCGCGATCGTCTGCGGTCCGAGCTCCGGGTCCTTGAGGTGCCGGTCCACGTAGGCGCGGATCTCCCAGAGCCGGGTGTGGCGGGAGTCCTCCGCGGCCGGCGCGTCACGGGCGGCCTGCTCGGTGACGAGGGTGGCCACCAGGTCGGCGAAGTTGCACGCCAGTCGGCCGGCGACGAGCGGCGGGCAGTCCTCGGCCGTCTCGGCCAGGGCCAGCAGGGAGTGCTTGACCAGGGCGGCCACCGGGCCGCCGGCGTCGGCCGCGGTGGCCGTCACCCGTTCCAGCTGCTCGTCGCGCACGCCGAAGGACCGGCGGGGAATCAGGCACACCCTGACGTCCACTCCGTCCGGGTAGTCGACCACGTGGGGGGTCTCCGTGTACCAGAGGGACACCGCTCCCGCGGGGACCTCCGCCGTCCGGCCGTCCTGTTGCACCACGGCACCGGTGGCCCCCATGACGGCGACCACGACGAACCCCTCGGCCTGCCTGGTGCCACGGGCGATCTCCCGCAGGCCGCGGGTGAAGCGGCGAGGGCCGGCGTGGGTCGTGATGAAGAGCAGGTGCCCCAGCTGCCGGGTCGTCATCCGGCCCGGGTCGGACGCAGGCTCGTACGAGGCGACCGTCACGGGCACGGCGGCGATGGAGACGGCCCGGCTCCAGCGGTGACCGGTGCCCCCGTCCTCCGGGGCCCCGGCCGGGTCGGTCACGGATGTCATGGGTCTCCTCTCCCTCCGGTCGGCACGGCATCCAGCATGGGACACGGGATGACTTACGTCGGCGGCTGAATGACTGCGAAGCGACTGCGGCCGGTGTGTCGCCGGACACATGACTCTCAGCGCACCCCGGCCGTGCAATGCGTGCACCTACACTGCAACGGTCCAGGTCAGAGCACTGGCGTAGGCGCAGAGGAAGATCGGATGTCAGGCACCACACTGTTCGGCCGGGACGAGGAGCTGGCGGCCGTCGACGCACTGGTCGACGCCCTGCCCGAGCGCGGCGACGCGCTGCTGGTCCACGGGGCCCCCGGGATCGGCAGGTCCGCCCTCCTGGACCACGCCGCCGCCCGGGCGCGCGCCCGCGGATTCACCGTCCTCAGGGCCTCGGGCGTCCGGGCCGAGAGCGACCTGCCGTTCGCGGGGCTGCACCAGCTGACCCACAGCGTGACGGACCTCGTCGCGCGCCTGCCCGCCCCTCAGAGAGTGTTGGGTAATCGGGTGACTACTGGTGCTTGAGGTCGTCGGCGAGGCGGCGGGCTGCTTCGGTCTCGATGGGGCCGCGTGGTTCG
>NZ_JBEXJK010000439.1:0-6586 GCF_040609095.1 Kitasatospora sp. NPDC004799 | reverse complement strand
TATACCCGCCCGCCCCCCCCGCTACTCGCGGGGGCCGCGGCCTTTTTGTGTTTTGCGAACGCGAAGAAGGCCGGCAGAACCGGGACTTCCGCCCAGACGCGGAGGGTCCCGGCATGTCGGACAATGGAGAAGGTACGCGGGCCAGCAGGCCGGCGTCGAAACCGCGTGGCGGCAGCGGAGTTGCTCGCTCGGTCCGCGGTGGAGCTGAAGCAGCAGAAGGAGTCACCACGATGTCGAACCAGCCCCAGGACCGTCCCGAGCGCCGATCGGACGACGGCCGAGGCTATGAGCCCCGGTCCCGCGGGAGCTGGTCCAACGACCGTGGCGGCTCCCGTCGCGACGACCGCCCGTCGGGCGGGTACGGCCGCGACCGTGACGACCGTCCGCGTCGTGACGACCGCCCGTTCCGCGACCGCGACGACCGCGGTGGCGACCGCGGCGGCTTCCGCCGTGACGACCGTCCGTCGGGTGGCGGTTTCCGTCGCGACGACCGTCCCGCTGGTGGTGGCTTCCGTCGTGACGACCGCCCGGCCGGTGGCGGCTTCCGCCGCGATGACCGCCCCTCGGGTGGTTTCCGTCGTGACGAGCGTGACGACCGTCCGCGTCGGGATGACCGTCCGTCGGGTGGGTACGGCCGCGACCGTGGCGACCGCGGTGGCGACCGCGGTGGTTTCCGTCGTGACGACCGCCCCGCTGGTGGTGGCTTCCGTCGTGACGACCGCCCCGCTGGTGGTGGCTTCCGTCGGGATGACCGTCCGTCGGGTGGGTACGGCCGCGACCGTGACGACCGCGGCGGTGACCGTGGCGGCTTCCGCCGCGATGACCGCCCCTCGGGTGGTTTCCGTCGTGACGACCGTCCGGCCGGTGGTGGTTTCCGTCGGGACGACCGTCCCTCCGGCGGTTTCAACCGTGACCGCGACGACCGTGGCGGCTTCCGCCGCGATGACCGTCCGGCCGGTGGTGGTTTCCGTCGGGACGACCGTCCCTCCGGCGGTTTCAACCGTGACCGCGACGACCGTGGCGGCTTCCGCCGTGACGACCGTCCGGCCGGTGGTGGCTTCCGTCGTGACGACCGTCCGTCGGGTGGCTACGGCCGCGACCGCGACGACCGCGGTGGCGACCGCGGTGGTTTCCGCCGCGATGACCGTCCGGCCGGTGGTGGTTTCCGTCGGGACGACCGTCCCTCCGGCGGTTTCAACCGTGACCGCGACGACCGCGGTGGCGACCGTGGCGGCTTCCGCCGCGACGACCGCCCGAGCGGCTTCAACCGCGACCGTGACGACCGTCCGCGTCGTGACGACCGCCCGTTCCGCGACCGTGACGACCGCGGTGGCGACCGCGGTGGCTTCCGTCGTGACGACCGCCCCTCCGGCGGTTTCAACCGCGACCGCGGCGACCGCCCCTCCGGCGGCTACGGCCGCGACCGTGACGACCGCGGCGGTGACCGTGGCGGCTTCCGCCGCGACGACCGGGGTGGCGACCGCGGTGGCTTCCGCCGTGACGACCGCCAGGGCGGCGGCTACCGCCGGGACCGGGACGACCGTGGCGGCGACCGCCGGGACGACCGCGGCCGTCGGGACTACGACGACCGCCGGGGCAACTACGAGCCCGTCAAGCGCCTGCCGATCCCGGAGGACGTCACCGGCTTCGAGCTGGACGCGGACGTGCGCCAGGAGCTCAAGAGCCTGCCCAAGACCCTCGCGGACGACGTCGCCCGCAACCTGGTGATGGTGGCCCGCCTGCTCGACAGCGAGCCCGAGGAGGCGTACCAGTTCTCCCGCGTCGCGCTCCGTCTGGCCTCCCGCGTGGCGGCCGTCCGCGAGGCGGCCGGTTTCGCCTCGTACATGACCCAGCGCTACTCCGAGGCGCTGACCGAGTTCCGCGCCGCCCGTCGGATGACCGGCCGGGCGGACCTGTGGCCGGTGATGGCCGACTGCGAGCGCGGTCTGGGCCGTCCGGAGCGGGCGCTGGCGATGGCCGGTGAGCCCGAGGTGAAGCAGCTGGACAAGGCCGGCCAGGTCGAGATGCGCCTGGTGGCGGCCGGTGCCCGCAGCGACATGGAGCAGTACGACGCCGCGGTGGTGACGCTGCAGAGCCCGGAGCTGGCCTCCAGCGCGGTGCACCCGTGGACCGCGCGCCTGCGGTACGCCTACGCCGAGGCCCTGATCGCGGCCGGCCGTGCCGACGAGGCCCGTGACTGGTTCGCCAAGGCCGCCGAGGCCGACAGCGACGGCACCACCAACGCCTCGGAGCGCCTGGCCGAGATCGACGGCGTGGAGTTCACCGACACGCTCGACCCGGAGCTGGCCGAGGACGGGACCGAGTCCGCCGACGCCTCGGCGAAGAAGCGCGGTGGCGGCGACAACGCCGACGACCGCGTGATCTTCGAGGACGAGGAGGACGTCGAGGAGTACTACGACGAGGACGACCTGGAGATCGACGAGGACTTCGACGGCGTCGTCCCCGAGCGCACCCAGGCCGCCGAGGCCGAGGGCACCAAGGCCGACGAGTCGAAGGCCGCCGAGGCCGCCGAGGCCGACGCCGGCAAGAGCTGAGCAGCGCCCCAGGCAACGCCGTGAGGCCCTGCCGTCCCCGGGAACGGCAGGGCCTCACGGCGTTCCGGCCCGCGCTCGGGCCGCCGGCGTCGCCGGCCCGGCGTGAGAGCCCTCAGCCCAGCGCGAGGTTGCGCAGCACCAGCCCGGTGGCCGGCTTCGGACCGAAGGAGGTGGACTTGCGCGGCATGGTGACGCCCTGTTCGGCCAGCCGTCGGACCACGGACTCCCGGACCGGGTGCAGCAGGACGGCGGTGCCGCCGGTGCGCGCGGCCTCCTGCTCGGCGGCCGCGGCGGTGTGCAGGTAGCCGATGTCGTCCGGGCCGTCGGGGACGTGCCAGGTGCGGTCCAGCAGGGTGGCGTGCAGGACGGTGGCGTCCAGGCGGCGCCACTCCTCGGGCCGGCCGTGCGGCACGGTGGCGTCCAGCAGGGACTCCTCGGGCTCTCCGAGCAGCCAGTAGACGCCGTCGCCGCCGGTCAGGACGAAGCCGTTGCCGCCGTGCCGCTTCTGCTCGGCGAGGGCCTGGAGCGCGGCGGGCAGCGGTCCGGGGACCTCCTTGACCTTCCACTGGTCGCCGAGCCGCTCCAGCGCCTCGGCCACCGGCAGCCGGTACAGCACGCGGTGGATGGCGCGGACCCGCAGCGGGTAGCGGGCGGTGTCCACCAGGAGCACCATGCCGCGGTCCCAGGGGCTGCGCGGCAGGTGGCGGTGCTCGCGCTGGAGCCGCAGGTACATCTCCCAGCGGTGGTGGCCGTCGGCGATCAGCGCCCGGCAGGTGGCGAGGTCGCGGCTGATCTCGGCGATCTCGGCGGGGTCGGTGACCGCCCACAGCCGGTGGTGGGTGCCGTCGCTGGTGGCGGTGGAGAGCAGCGGCTCGCCCTCGACCGTCCGCTCGATCACGGCGGAGGCGCCGCCGTTGCCCCGGTAGGTGAGCAGCAGCGGTTCCAAGTTGGCCCGGGTGGTGCGCATCAGGCCGACGCGGTCGGCGACCGGCCGCGGCATCACGTCCTCGTGCGGGAGCACCACGCCGCCCTCGCGGCCGCTCACCGCGAGGGCGCCGATCAGGCCGCGCTGGAGCAGCTCGGGGGAGTCGGCGGTGGCCGGCACCCGCTGCTCGTAGACGTAGAGCGCGGGCTCCGGGTCGGCGGCCAGGACGCCCTCGCGCTGCCAGGCGGCCAGCAGCCGGGCGGCGTGCCGGTAGCGGGTGTCGCGGTCGGGCCGGTCTCCGGCGTCCTCGGGCTCGGGCCTGGGCAGGATCAGCCGGACCACGTTGTGCGGGTCGGCCGTCTCCAGGTCGAGCCGACGACCGGGGTCGACGACGTCGTACGGCGGGGACATCACCGAGGCGAGGGCGCCGACCCGGTCGGGGACGTAGCGCAGGCCGCGGAAGGGGGACAGGGACAGGCCGGCGGTGGCGACGTGCCCGGGATCGCCGGGGCCGCCCTCGGGAGTCTCGACTCCGTCTTCTGCACTGGGTGTGCTCATTCTGGGCATCGTAACCGGGTACGCGTTGTTGAGAGATCGGAATACCCGTGCCGGATCGTGGGCCGGGTGTGCGACCGAGGGCGAGGTACGGCATGGACGACGGGCAGGAACGGGTGGACGGCGGCGGCCCGGCCGAGTCGGGCGGGCCGGTCGGTGCCACCCACGGGGACGCTCCGGCCGACGGCGCGCCGGGCCGTACAGCGGGCGACGACCCGGCGGGCGGCGCGGGCCCGGGCGGCGCGGGGGCGGGCGGCGGGGTGCCGCGGCAGAGCCGCGCCGGGGAGCCGACCGGGGACGTGTACGACTGGTTCCGCCGGGGCGCCCGGCTGCTGGCGCAGCGGCATCCGGCGGCCGCCGAACAGCTGCTCGCCCGGGCGGCGGAGGCCGAGCCGCACTCGCGCAGCATCCGGGAGGCGCTGGCGCGCGCCCAGTTCGACGCGGGCTCGTACGCGGCGGCGCTGGAGAACTTCCGGGCCGTGGCGCTCGCCGACCCGGCGGACGACTACGCTCAGTTCGGGTGGGGCGTCGCGGCGGCCCGGCTGGGCGACTTCGAGACCTCCGCCGAACACCTGGCGCTCGCCGTGGCGATGCGGCCGGAGAACGACCACTACCGGCAGGCGCTGCGGCAGACCCGGGCGACCCTGGCGGCCCGCGCCGGGGCGTACGGCCCGCTGCTGCCGGGAGCACCCGGGTACCTGGCGCCCCCGGCGGGCGCCGGGGAGCCGGCCGGCGGCGCGGCGGACGACGCCGGTGCCGGTGCCGGTGCCGACGGCGGGTCCTGACCGGCCGGACGCCCTGACGGACGGCGCAGAGCACGACCGCGCAGAGCACGACCGCGCAGAGCACGACCGCGCAGAGCACGACCGCGCAGAGAACAACGGCGCAGTGAACGACGACGCAGTGAATGAGGTAGCGCAGCCATGACCGAGACGGCCACCCCCGTGCGACGGACCGCCCCCGGCGGCAGCGAGCGTCCGCTGACCGACGCGTACGACACCGCGCTGCTGGACCTGGACGGCGTGGTCTACGCGGGCGCCCACGCGATCGAGCACGCGGTGGACGCGCTGGACGCCGCCCGGACGGCCGGGATGCGGCTCGCCTACGTGACCAACAACGCCTCCCGCCCGCCGCGGGTGGTGGCCGAGCACCTGACCGAGCTGGGCGTCCCGGCCGAGCCGGCCGACGTGATCAACTCGGCCCAGGCCGCCGTCCGGCTGGTCGCCGAGAAGGTGCCGGCCGGGTCGAAGGTGCTGGTCGTCGGCGGTCTCGGGCTGGAGGAGGCGCTGACCGAGCTGGGGCTGGTCCCGGTCCGCTCGCTGGCCGACGGGCCGCTCGCGGTGGTCCAGGGCTTCGACCCCTCGGTGGGCTGGACGGACCTCGCGGAGGCCTCGTACGCGGTGCAGAGCGGCCTGCCGTGGGTGGCGTCCAACCTGGACCTGACGGTGCCGAGGGCACGCGGTATCGCGCCCGGAAACGGCACCCTGGTGGCGGCGGTGCGGGCGGCGACCGGGGTGGAGCCGGAGGTGGCGGGCAAGCCGCTGCCGCCGATGCACCGGGAGACCGTGCTGCGGACCGGCGCGGAGCGGCCGCTGGTGGTCGGGGACCGGCTGGACACCGACATCGAGGGCGCGTTCAACGGCGGGGTGGACAGCCTGCTGGTGTTCACCGGGGTGACCACCCCGGAGCTGCTGCTGGCGGCGCCGGTCGAGCACCGGCCGACCTACCTGGCCGCGGACCTGCGCGGACTGCTCGTCCCGCACCCGGCGGTGACGGCCGTGGACGGCGGCTTCGGGTGCGGCGGCTGGGTCGCGGGCGTGGACGGCGGCGTGCTGCGGCTGTCCGGGGCCGGGGACCGCTGGGACGGCCTGCGGGCGCTGTGCGCGGCGGCGTGGGCGGTGCTGGACGCGGGCGGTGCGCCGGTGGACGGCCGCAAGGCACTGGCCGACCTGGGGTTCTGAGCGCCGGCCGGAGCGGCTCCCCCCAGGAAGCCGGGTTCAGAGCAGGGTGCGCAGCCGCAGCAGGTCGCGGAAGCCCGCCTCCAGCCGGACCCGGCCGCTCGCCCACGCGGAGGCGAAGTTGAGCCGGCCGCCGACCAGCGCGACCAGGTCGTCGCTGCTCATGGTGAGCCGGATCTCCGCCTTCCCGGCCGGGGCGCCGGGGGCGGCCACCACGTCCTGGAGCCGGCCGTCGCGCAGCTGCCCGGTGAAGGTCAGGTCGAGGTCGGTGATCCGGCAGCTGAGCGAGCGGTCGAGCGCCGCGGCCCTGCGGACGTCGCCGGTGGACTTCGCCATGTTCCGGCTGAGCTGCTCCAGTGCCTCCCGGCACTCCTCGGCGTTCGCCACGGGGCGGGCTCCCTCCCCCGGTCGCTGCGGTGCTGACTGCGGGCCACGGTACCTCAGGAGGGTTTTGGCGGTAGCGTCGTCAGTGGGGTGCCCGGAACGGCCCGGGTACTGAGGGCGGCGCAGCGGCGCGCGCAGGCGATTGGGAGGCACCCGGATGCTGCCGAGGACGGTTCGGGGAGTGGTGGAGACGGCCGCCGGGGTGGTGG
>NZ_JBEXJK010000438.1:0-6676 GCF_040609095.1 Kitasatospora sp. NPDC004799 | reverse complement strand
CTCGGCGCTCTACCACCACGTGGCCGGCCGGGCCGAGATCGTCGCCCTGATGCGCGCCGAGCTGGTGCGCACGATCGGCGAGCAGTCGGTGTGGGACCAGTCCTGGGACGCCGCGCTGCGCACCTGGGCGCACGCCTACCGGGACGCCTTCGCCGAGCACCCCGGCATCATCCGGCTGCTCGCCACCGCGCCGCTGGCCGAATCGTTCATGCACGAGCTGTACGAGCGGGCCGTCGCCACCCTGGAGGACGCGGGCTTCGCCGCGCGGGACGTGATGGGCCTGATCACCGCCCTGGAGAGCTTCGTCCTGGGTTCGGCGCTGGACCTGGTCGCCCCGGACGTCATGGTCGACGCCGTCGACCGTGCCGCCACCCCGAGGCTGGCCGACGCCCTGGACGCCGTCCCGGTCGGGCGCGAGCGCGCCGACCGGGCCTTCGAGCTCGGGCTCACCGCCCTGATCGAGGGCTATCGGGCGCTGCTGGGCTGACCGGTCCCGGCCCGCTCCGGTGCCCGTTCCGGTGGTCGGCCGCGATTTCTGACCAGGTGTGATGACCTGCTAATGTTCTTCCCGTCGAGAGGAAGTGATCTTCCGGAAAGCGGAATCTCGAACAGGCGTCAGCGGTGCTACCAGAGCACGCCCTACTTTCAGTAGGGAGAGTCCGTGCGACCCGGGCCTGGCGCTCTCATCGAAGGGGCTCGTTCCGTCCAGTGGAACGGGCCCCTTCGGCGCGTTGGCGTCCCGCATCCGTGCCTCTTATCGCATTTTCGGCCTCGAAACCCTCCCCTGCGGCCCGGTATCGGCCAAGGTCCCGTGCCAGGTGGCCGGTGAACGGCGCTCCGACCCCGGGGTCCATCAGTGGTGCCGCCCATGCGCCCGACCTGATGATCTGTCAGTTCTTGGCCGGAACTGGCTGCTGCTGATGTGAATATGCCATTGGAATGTTCGTCGGATGGAATCCCGGCAGTAGCCTTCCGTGTCGAACTAGCCACTGCTGGTGGTGAACCGGTCGGCGCCGCCACGCGTCCGGCCGCCCAGACCCCGCGAAGGAGCCGGTGTGCCCGGTATCGACGAATGCCTCTCCGGAGCGATGGCGATCCCCGGGGCCCGTGCCGCGAGCCTGGTCGACTGGAGCAGCGGGCTCGCCCTCGGCAGCGTCGGGGACAGCCCGACCGGAGAGCACGAGACCTCCGCCGCCGAGGCAACCGACCTGGTCCGGGCGGCCGTCGAGAGCCAGACCTTCACCGCGGCGGAGGACCGGCGGGCTCCGCTGGAGGACATCATCGTCACCGCCGGCCGCAGCTACCACCTGATCCGCTTCATCGACACCGTCTTCGACAGCCGGCTCGTCCTGCACCTCTGGCTGGACCGCGCGGAGGGCAACCTCGCCGCCGCCCGCTTCCGCCTCCAGGCGCTCACCGAGGAGCTGGTGCTGGGGTGAGCGCGTGACCGCCGCAACCGGTACCGTGCCGTCGCCCTCGGTGGAGGCCGCCGCCCCGAGGACCCCGGGCGAGGCGCTCGCCCACCTCGCCGACCGTCGCGCCACCGGCGCCCTGCACGGACCGCCGGGCAGCCTCCACCTGGTCGACGGGCGGGTGACGGCCGCCGAGTCCTCCCGGGCGCCCGGCCTGGCCGACCTGCTCACCGGCTGCGGCCGGATCACCCCCGAGGGCTGGGCCGAGCTGCTCCGGACCCACGGCCCGCGGGCGAGGGTCGGCGAGGTGCTCGTCGAACGGCGGCTGCTCACCCGCGGGGAGCTCGAACTCGGCCACCTGGGCACGCTGTTCGACGCCGCGTTCTTCGTCCTCGCCGACCCGGCCGACGGGGTCTGGCGGTTCGAGGCCGGCGCCCGGCACTGGCTCGGGCCGGTCGCGGAGGTCGACCCGGCCCGGATCCGCCGCGAGGTGGAACGCCGTCGGCAACTGCTCGACGGGATCTGGCCCTGGGCGCAGCTCGACACCGCGCCCGTCCGACCGGCCGGGCACGGCCGCCGGCCGTCCCACCGCCCGTCCGGCCGCCGGCGCCGCGAGCTGCTGGACCACGCCGACGGCCGCAGGACCCCGGCGGACCTGGCGCGGCTGCTCGGCCGCTCCGGCTTCGGCGTGACGGCCGACGTCCGCCGGCTGGCCGCCGCCGGACTGCTGGACGCGCCGCAGCCGCCCGGGGTGCCGGGCCCGTCCGACCTGCCGCTCCCGTCTGCTGCGCCGCTCCCGTCCGCTGCGCCGCCGGCGGACCCGGCGCGCGCGGTGCCCGCGCTCTCCGAGGTGCCCGAGGTCTGCGTGGCACCGCCGTCCGAGGTGCCCGATGCTCGCGTGGCGCCGCCAACGGCCGCCCCGGCACCCGAAGTTGCTCCGCCGGTCCCGAGCGGACCGGCCGGAGGGCTGCACCGCCGGGTCCCCGGCGCCACGCTCCGGAGCGCCGGACTCCCCGGCGCCCCGGCCGCCCCCGCCGCCCCCGGCACCCCTACCGACCCCACGCGCTCCGAACGCCCGCCCACCACGGCAGCGGCCCACCCGCTGACCGTCCCCGACCCGGACATCGCGCTGCTGACCCGGGTCCGAGACCTTCTGGAGGCCCGACTTTGACCCACTCCCCGCCCGCGACCCCGTCGTTCCGGCCATGAGGCGGGCACTCAAGCAGCGTGTCGGAAGGAGACAACTGATCGCCTTGGAGACCGAGTTGCTCGCCGAACTGCGCGCCGTCAAGCACCGCGTCCCGCACCTCGCGGGCGGTCTGGTCGCCAGCGTGGACGGCCTGCTGATCGCGCACGACACCCACGGCACCGAGCCCTCGGGGCTGGCCGCGATGACGGCGGCCTCGCTCTCGCTGGCCCAGCGGCTCGCCGACACCACCGGCCAGGGCGAGTTCCGCGAGTCGCTGGTGCGCGGCGAGAACGGCTACGTCGCCACCTACGCGGTCGGCGGCAGCTGCGTGCTGACCCTGCTGGCCCACCCCGACGTCAACGTCGGCCGCCTGCACCTGGAGGCCCGGCGCAGCGCGCAGCGCATCGCGGCGCTGCTCAACGACGCCCTCGTCCCCAAGGACCCGCGCGAGGCGGGCTGACCGGACCACCCGCGGCCCCACCGCACCGCCCTCCCCCTCGAAGCACCCGAACCCGCCCATGAACCACCCACCACCGAACGGGAGTTACCCAGATGACCGACGCAGCCGGCTCGCTCAAGCAGGCCATGACCAGCATCGAGGGCGCCATCGGCGCGGCCCTGGTGGACTACAACAGCGGCATGGCGCTGGCCACCCTCGACGGCCCCGGCGGCCTGGACCTCAACGTCGCCGCGGCCGGTAACACCGACGTGGTCCGGGCCAAGATGCGCACCATGGACATGCTCGGCCTCCAGGACGGGATCGAGGACATCCTGATCACCCTGACCAGCCAGTACCACCTGATCCGCCCGCTCACCGGCCGCACCGGCAAGGGCCTGTTCCTCTACCTCGTGCTGGACAAGTCGCGCGCCAACCTGGCGATGGCCCGCCACCAGCTGGGCCGGATCGAGGCGGACCTGGAGGTCTGACGCGAGGGGTGGTGGGTGACACCCGCCGGGCCCCGTCCGGCGGGTCTCACCCCTGCGGCAGGTCCGGTCCGACGGCCCGCCCGCGCACCAGCTCGACCGGCCCGCCGGACCGTCCCCGGGCGGCCAGCGCGGCGGCCGTGCGGTCCCAGGACGGGCCGGTCAGCAGCGCCCGCGCCTCGGCCGGGGCGCAGAGCCGCCACTCCACCAGCTCCTCCTCCGGCAGCACGATCGAGCCGAGCATCCGCTCCGTCACCGTGCCCCCGTCGAACACGTACACCAGGACGGCGGTGTCCCGGCCGGTCGCAGGGTCCGCCTCCGGGTCGGCCGCCGCACCCGGCTGCCAGTCCAGTGCCAGCAGCGGGCCCGGCTCGACCTCCCAGCCGAGCTCCTCGCGGACCTCCCGCCGGGCTGCCGCCCGGGGCATCTCCCGGTCCGCCTCGACCCCGCCGCCCGGCAGCGTCCAGTACGGGACCTGCCCGCGCGGCCCGTCCCACGGCCGCAGCCGTACCAGCAGGACCCGGCCCGCGGCGTCGGTGAACAGCGCCCGCGCCTTCGTCCGGATGCGCGGCCGGGTGGCGTAGTAGGTCTCCCGGTCCATCGGTGGCTCCGGGGGCTCCTCGGTCGACGGTGTCAGCCCCGGCGCCGCGGCCGGTCCGGCGTACTCGGGCACCGGCCCGTCGGCGGGCAGCCGCCCGAGCGTGTGCCCGACCGGCCGGCTGTCCTCCAGCTCCAGCGGCCCGGCGTCGCGCGGCGCCCGCAGACACGCCATCACCCGGCGCGACAGCCGAGGCGGCAGCGCGCGCCCGGCCTGGTCCGCCGTCAGCCAGGTCCAGCCGCCGACCTCCGCCGCGTCCGGCCGGAACGCCGCCGCCTGCTCCGCGGTCAGCGGCTCGGCCCAGTACAGGTACACGACGATCGGCCGGTCGCCGTCGCGCAGCAGCGCCCAGTCCACCGCGGCCAGCGGCCCCAGCCGGGGCGTGAAGCCCAGCTCCTCGCGGATCTCCCGCAGGGCGGTCTCCCGGGGCGACCGGTCCGCCGGCTCCCACCCGCCACCCGGGATCGCCACCGGATGCCTCCGGTCGTACGGCAGCCGCACCACCAGCAACCGCCCCGCCCCGTCCGGGAACAGCACCCCCGCCGCCGCCATGACCTCCCGGCCGACCGTGCCCGCGTTCTCCACCCCGACTCCCTTCGCCGCACTCTCCCCGGTCACGACAACCCGGGCCACCCCGATGGTTCCCGCCCGGCGGCACCGCCGATCCCCACGATCGAGCGACCTGCGGCCCCCACCCCGTTGGCGTCCAGGTGGCGGATCGGCACGGCCCCGGCCCGCCTGGCAGGCCCGCCACCTCGGCGGATCGATGTCCCCGCAGCCCCGAGGGCCGTGGCAGCGCCCCGGCTCTCTCCGCCGCACTCTTCCCGGACCCGACAGCCCGGGCCACCCCGATGGCTCCCGTCCGACGGCACCGTGTCCGACTTCCACGATCGGGAGACCTGCGATCCCGCCGCCCGGCCACCCCGGCGGCCTGCTACCCCTGCGGTCCCACGGCACCCGCCGCTCCGGCCGGGTCGGCGGGCCGGCGTGCCCAACCCCCCACCGCTCCGGCCGGGTTGGCGGCCTGCTACCCCGTGCTGCCCACGGCTTCCGCCGCCGCCGGCTGTTGCCCCGCAGCCCCGGTCGCCTCCGCCTCCCCGCAGGCCTGCCGCCCCGCCGCAGCCTCACCCCAGGGAGGCCAGCGCCTGGGCCGCCGCGCGGGCCATCTGCTCGTCGTGGCGCCCGCTGCCGCCGCGCAGCCGGGCGGCGCCCTCCGCGGCGGCCAGGGCGAGCAGGCCCGGGAGGAGGTCGGTGCTGCGGGCGGCGAGCCAGCGGGTGCCGCGGGTGGCCATCCACCAGAGGTCGGCGGCCAGGCCCGGCGGGGGTTCGGCTGGGGCCGCGGCCGGGGGCGGGCCGAGGGGGTGGCCGGCCTCGGTGAGCAGTTCGTGGAACCGTCGGGCGATCAGGTGGTGGCCCTCGGCGCTGGGGTGCAGGCGGTCCACGCTCAGCAGTCGGCGCTCCGTGAGCCAGGGCAGCTCGGCGATGTGCAGGTGCACCGCCCGGTGGCGTTCGGTGAGGGCGTGCACCACGGTGTTGACCGCCCGCATCCGGCGCGCCAGCGGACGGGCGAGCGGCGCCGGGAGCCGGAGCAGGCGGCCGGGGTCGGGCAGGCAGGCGGTCAGCAACCTGGCGCCGTGGCCGGACAGTTCACCCATCGTGGCGTCCAACTCCAGCGTGGTGCGCCGGATGTCGAAGCCCGTGCGCAGGGTGTCGTTGCCGCCGACCACCACCGCCGCCAGCTGCGGCCGCAGCTCCAGCGCCGCAGGGAGTTGACGGATCGTCAGTTCCGTCGTGAGCGCCCCGCTGTACGCCAGGTTGGTGAACTCGACGCCCCGTCCCCCGGGCGCCAGCGAGCGGGCCAGGACGGCGGCCCAGCCGCGCCGGCCCTCGCCGACCTGGTCCCCGACCCCCTCCGTCAGCGAGTCCCCGAGCGCGACGAAGCGCAGCAGCTCGCCCGCCGCGGGGCGCTCCTCGGCCGCCCGGTCACGCCCGGCTTCCAGCATGCTCATCCCGGCCTCCGTCCACCACCTCGTCGCCGCGTACGCCGTGTGCCGCCAGGAACGCCGCCACCGCCGCCGGCCAGCCGTACCGCTCGGCCTGCGCTCGCGCGGCGGCCCGCCGCGGCTCCTCCGGTCGGTCCAGCAACTGCCGTACCGCGGAGGCGAATCCGTTGCCGGTGTCGACGGCCGCCACCCCGGCGGACCCGACCAGGCCGGGCAGTGCGGAGGATCGGCTGACCGCCACCGGGGTCCCGCAGGCCAGCGCCTCCAGCGCGGCGAGCCCGAAGGTCTCCACCGGGCCGGGCGCGAGGACCACGTCCGCGCAGCCCAGCAGCCGGGCCAGCTCCGCGCGCCCGCCCAGGTGCCCGAGGAAGCGCACGGGCAGACGCAGCCGTGCGGCGCGGGCCGCCAGCCGCACCCCCAGCGCGCCCCGCCCCGGCCCACCCCCCAACCCCCGGCGCCCCCCGGCCCCCCCCCCCGGCCCGCCCCCCGCCGCCCCCGGCCCGCCGGTTGCCGACCCGCTCCCGGCCGCCGGCCCGTCCCCGGCGCGAGC